>JALZOI010000563.1 GCA_030857245.1 Myxococcota bacterium | reverse complement strand
GGCCGGGGCTGGCGCCCGCGCGGGCACGGCCGCCGGCGTCGCGTGGCCGCCACACGCGGCGCCGCTCACCAGGATGCCGGCCGAGGCAGCGACGACGATCAGCAGCCCGACGCGCATCGTGTCAACGATGCCACGTGCGACCAGGCCCCGCGACCGCTCCACGATGAAACCCGTGCGAATGGCGCCCCGCTCAGCAAATGGGCATCCTTGGATGCGACCATGAAGCGAGTGGCGGTGGGTGTGGTGATCACGTTGCTAGCCGTGGGTGGTGGATGGTGGTGGTCGCGGGCTTCGAAGCGCGGCGACTCCGCCGGGCCGAGCGCACGCGACGTGCAGAGCGTCGCGCCTGCGCCCTCGCGCGCAAGCACGGAAAGCGACACGGGGTCGGTGGGGCCGCCGCCGACACGCGTGAACCGGCTCGGCAACGTCGTCGAGCAACGCGAACAAATCCGCGCCCGGATCGCGGCCGCCCGCGCGCGGCGCGCTGCCACCGCGACCGCTGCGTCCGCCGAGGCGCCGACGCCGTCAGGCGGTGACATGCAGACGCCCGACCAGGTGCTCGCGCAGATGCAAGCCGCCTTCAAGGAGGTCAAGGAGCACGTCTCCGAGTGTGTCGCCCGTTCCCCGATCAAGGTGCGCGGCTTCAGGGCCGACCTCGCGCTGATCGGAGATCCCGACGTGGGGACGCTGATCGACGCGTCCGCCCTGGCGAGTACGGATGGCACGCCGCTGCCGGCCGCCTTCGATGATTGCGTCCGCGAGATCATGCAAGCCCTCGAGCTGCCGCCGATCGGGCTCGGCGACGAGTTCAAGGTCAACTACGTCTTCACGTTCTGACGAGCCGACCCCGTCGACGATTCCGTGGCGACGTCAGCGTCGTCGACGACCTTTGGCGCGCAGGCTCCAGCGCTCCGCGACGTATCGGGTCAGTGCACGCCGGGGATGGACGTCATGCTGATCGTCCCGGTGCGCTGCCAGCCCGTCGCGAGCAGCCAGGTCTGGGGCCGTGCCACCATGAGCCGCTCGTACGTGGCCGGCACCGGGTCGAGGAACGCCGAGCCGGTAAGCTCGAGCCAGCCCGCGAAGCTCGGCCCGCTCGAGAAGTAGTCGACCCGCCAGCGCCGCGTCACCGCGCTCGTGTCCTGGCCGTGATGTCTCCAGTTGTTGAGAACATACGCGAGCGCATTGCGCGCCTGTGTCGGCGAGCTCAGGAGGCGCGCGTGATACCGATCGCGGAACACGTGGCCGCGGATTCGAACCCCGCGCTCGGCGCTGAGCACCTGGTTGATGTGCTGCGCCGCGGAGCTCTGAAACGCCTTGATGCCCGACGCCAGCGCGCCGTGGTGATCCGCCTCGCAGATGACGTGGATGTGGTCGGCTTCAAGGCTGAGGTGCACGATGCGGAAGTCCCCGCGCGGCAGCACCGCGATCACCGCGCGCCCCACCGCCTGGTAGATCGCCCGGCGCCGCAGCTTGCCGACCCCGTCGAGCACGCGCAGCGTCACGTGCACAGCCGTCGGCCGCGAGAACCGCTCGCGCCGCTGATGCGGCTCGCTCGCCCGCTTCGCCTTCGGCGGCCGCCCCGCGCCCTTGCGCTTGCCACCCCACGTCTTGAACTCGAAGGCCTGCTGCCCCTGCTTGCTCGCCCGCGCCATGTACTACCTGTACCAACGTTCAGCTTATCTGTCAACTTGAATTCGCCGATAGATGACACCAAAGTCGAAGAGGGGTCCTAAAATGCGTCCAAGGCGCCACCTCACTCGGCCGTTCAACCCTCCGCGACTTCTGCGAACGCGTGTCGCACCCTCTCTCCTCTCTCTCCTCTCTCTCCTCTCTCTCCTCTCTCTCCTCTCTCTCCTCTCCCTCCCCTTCCAAATCAAATCCGAAACCGGAGCGTGGGGTCGAGGCGTCAGCGCGC
Organism: Myxococcota bacterium; assembly: GCA_030857245.1. Classification (GTDB taxonomy): domain Bacteria; phylum Myxococcota_A; class Polyangia; order Haliangiales; family Haliangiaceae; genus JABFXX01. Next base: position 3,247 of record JALZOI010000563.1, on the reverse strand, counting down.
TGAGCCGTGTGGAGAGGCGCGCCGCGACCTGCGCCGTTCGCACGTGCGGCTCTCCATCACGGGTCTGCGCGACGCCCGTGCTCTCCACGATCTCCGCAGCGCAGCGCTGCGCTGCCCTGGCCTCCCGAACGCGACGCGTGGCGACGACCGCATACGTGGCCGCGCTTCGCCGGAACCGGTAGCCGACGCGCGCATGTTCGCGGCCCCGCGGCGCGGCTCGAGCCGCGATCCACCGAGCCCGGAATCAAGCCTCGGGATCGGGTTGCCTTCGCGCTCAGGGCGCGAACGCGGCGACCGGGATGTCGAGCGCGGTGCGATCCTCGCGCGCGATCAGCTGGGCCTTCGCGGCGACGCCCGGCAGCACGTTGTACGCGAAGTACTGCGCCGCGAAGAGCTTGCCCTCGTAGAACGGGCGGTCGTGGTGGTCGGCCGACAGCTTGCCGAGCGCGGCGGTCGCGATCACGGCCTGCTCGAGGAGCAGCCAGCCGACCACGGTCTCCGACATCATCTCGAGGAAGCGGTTCGCCACCGTCGGCACCATCTCCATCTTGCCGCCGCCGAACCACTGCATGAACGTGCCGCCGGTCGCGGTCATCGCCTCCATGGCCTGGCCGAGCACGACGATCGCGTCCTTGAGCTGCGCGTGGTCCCGGTTGGCAGCCACGAAGGCGGCGACGTCCTTGCCGAACGCCTGGACGTTGGCCCCGCCGCGCTGCATCAGCTTGCGGCCGACGAGGTCCATCGCCTGGATGTGGTTCGTGCCCTCGTAGATCGAGAAGATCTTCGAGTCGCGCGCGTACTGCTCGACCGGCCAGTCCTTGAGGTAGCCGGCGCCGCCGTAGACCTGGATCGCCGTCGCGCAGATCGAGAACGCCTGGTCGCTGCCATACGCCTTGATCAGCGGGACGAGCAGATCGACCTGGCCCTGGTGGTACTCGATCTGCGCCTTGTCGGCGCTGCCGGTCTTCTCGAGCGCGGTCTGGCGATCGATGTGCATCGTCAGCTTCACGGCGAGCGCGCGGATGCCCTCGACGCGCGCCTTCATGTCGAGCAGCATGCGGCGGACGTCGGGGTGGTCGATGATCGGCACGCGGGGCGCGGTCGCGTCCTTCCACTGCTTGATCGAGCTGCCCTGCTTGCGGTCCTTCGCGTACTCGAGTGCGTTGAGGTACGCCGACGACGCGCACGCGAGGCCCTGCAGGCCGACGCCGATGCGCGCGAAGTTCATGAGGTGGAACATCTGGGACATGCCCTTGTTCTCGACCTCGCCGATCAGCTCGCCGATGCAGCCGTCGTCCTCGCCGAACACGAGCTGCGCCGTCGACGACGCGCGGATGCCCATCTTGTGCTCGATGCCCGCGACCTTGACGTCGTTCGGCGTGCCGTCGACGCGGACCTTCGGGACGATGAACAGCGACAGGCCCTTGGTGCCCGGCGGCGCATCGGGCGTCCGCGCGAGCACCATGTGGATGATGTTCGGCGTCATGTCCTGGTCGCCGCCGGAGATGTAGATCTTGGTGCCCTTGATGCTGTAGGTGCCGTCGGGGCGCTTCTGCGCCGTCGTCGTCGCGCTGCCGACGTCCGAGCCGGCGTGCGTCTCGGTCAGGCACATCGTGCCGGCCCACGTGCCGTTCAGCATCTTCGGCACGTACGTCGCGATCTCGGCCTCGGTCCCGAACGCGAGGATGACGTCCGCGGCGCCCTGCGTGAGCGCCGGGTACATGTTGAACGAGGTGTTCGACCCGCACATGAACTCCTCGACCATCATCGCGAGGGTGAACGGGCCGGCCTGGCCGCCGTGCTTCTCCTCGACCGCGAGCGTGCGCCAGCCCGCCTCGAACAGCGCCTTCCAGATCTCCTTGAAGCCTTTCGGCACGCGGACCTGGCCGTCCTCGATCCGACAACCCTCGTCATCACCCGACCGGTTGTATGGCCCCATGTGCTTCTGGGCCCAGCCGTACGCCTCCTCGAGCACCGCCGTGACCTCGTCCTTGCCCCAGTTCGGGTACGGCTCCTTGCCGAGCAGCTCGTCGAGCTTGAACTGCTCGAACAGGAGGAAGTGGAGGTCGCGGAGGTTGGCCTTGTAGTAGTTCTGGTGGGACATCTGTCTCGGCCTCGGGCTGCTGAATGAACCGTCATTCATTTTATGGCCGACGTAATGCGCCGCGTCAACCCCGCCGGACCGGCAGTCACGCCTCGATCGCTCGACGACGCGTGGGTGTCGGCGCGGCTGCCGCGTCCCGAGAAACTCCTTGCGCGATCGCACGGGTCGCCGCTAGGTTGCCGCCTCGCTCCTCCCTCTCGAGGAGGTCTCCATGATGCTCCCCGTACCGCAATTGTGAATCAGCACGGCCCCTCTCCCTGGAGAGGCGGCCGGCTGTTGCTGGGCCTCGCGGTTCGTCCGCCAGCCCGGTCCGAAGCTTGATGTTCTGACGACACGCCAGCGCGACGGCTCCTCCGGCGGGAGCAGCTGGGCGTGTGACCCGGCACTGCGTTCCCCCGCCAGTGGTGCCTTCGGGTCGACCCAACGTCTCGCGCCATCGACCTCGGTACCTCACTGCATTCGCGAGACCGCTGCCGGCCTCAAACCGACAACGGCGACGCGCGTGTGGCGGCACTGACTTCGGACCGAGCGCAGCGCGCTGACCGCGGCCCCGACTCGACGCACCTCGCACGCGGCTCACGTGCATGCGAGGTCACCTGGAGGACGGGCCGTGATCGCGCGCTGCACGTGGAGGGACCGCGACGCCCACGCTCGTTTTCAGCTCGGATAGCCTTGGATGTTCCCGATGAGTCTTCCTGTGACGTGCCGCGATCTCGAGATCTGGCGGCGGCTGCATGCGCGGTCGCCGGCGGACGGTGGTGACGTGGCCGTGCTGCACGCGCTCGCGGCCTTGCCCATCTCGCGTCGCGGCCCGTACCTCGGTGCGATCCTCGAGCTCTGCACGCACCCCGATCCCGCGCTGCGCGCGGCAGCGATCGGTGGGCTACGCGGTGTGCGAGGGGTGACCGGCGTGCGCGCGATCGTCGCCGCGCTCGCCGATCCCGCGACCCGTGACGTCGCCCTCGACGCACTCGAGAAGACGGCGCGGAGCGCGCCCTACCGCTATGCGCACGCGGTGTTCCATCCCGACCCGGAGGTCCGCAGGCGCGCGGTGCCGTTGACGCCGCCGGGCGCGACCGAGCTGCTCGCGTATCTGCGCGCCGATCCCGCCTGCGCCCCGCTCGTCCGCGACGCGGGCTGGCC
>JALZOI010000080.1 GCA_030857245.1 Myxococcota bacterium | reverse complement strand
CGAGATACGCCGGTCTGGATGCTCCCCGCACAGCCGGATGGCTCGCTCCGCAAATTCGCGCGTGTACTGCTTCGGTCCCTGGCCCATAGATGCTCCTCGTGGAGTCCACGGATTCGGGACCAGGCTAACCCTTGGCGGCACTTGGCGGCCTTGGCGGCCAATCTGCTTCGGTTCGCCGTGTGGGTTACTTGATGAGCTTCGTGAGGGCGGCCTTGAGCTTCTTCTGCTCGCCGCCGGGGTTGCGCTCGTCGAAGCCGAGGTGGACATGACGCACGATGCCTTGCGGGTCGACGACGAAGCTCGAGGGCATCGTCGCCGCGCCGTAGCGCGCGGCCACGCCCGACTTCTCCTCGGGCAGGTAGACGATGACCATGTTCTTGAGGCCGAGCTTCTTGTGGAAGCGCTTGCCGTCCGCGATGTCGTTGTCGAGCGTGAGCGCGACGAAGGTGATCTTGTCCTTGAGCTCGCCCGCGACCTTGTCCCAGGCCGGCAGCTCCTTCTTGCAGGGCACGCACCACGCGGCCCCCGCGGTCACGAGGATCCAGCGGCCCTTGAAGGCCTTGAGCTTCACCGGCTTGCCGCTGGCGTCGACCGCGACGTCGAGCTCGGCGGCGCGGTCTCCGACGGTTAGCACGCCGGCGGAGGCCGGCGCGGCCGCCACGACGAGCCCGAGGACGAGCGAGGCCACCGCGGTGAGGGCGCGCATGCCGGTGAGACGGCGCCCCCCGGTCATCGATTCACCGCGACTTCTTCCTCGATCCACATGCCGATGTACTTGGGGTTGAGCGGGCCCTCGTACTTGCGATCATTGAAGAACAGCGTCGGCGTGGACTCGACGCCGGCCGCCTCGCCCTGGGCGCGATCCTTCTCGACCTGCGCGGCGGCCGCGGCGTACGCGGCCTCGAACCTGGCCATGTCGAGCCCGAGCTCCTTCGCGTAGCCCATCACGGCGTCCTTGCCGTGGATCGGGGACTTGGCGAACAGCATCGCGTGCATCTCCTTGAACTTGCCCTGCTGCGCCGCGGCGAGCGCCGCCTGGGCCGCGCTCTTGGAGTCGGGCCACTTGCCGAGCGGGTACATCATGAGATACGCCGCGACCTTGTTGCCGTGCTGCTGCGCGACCTGGTCGAGCATCGGCTTGAACTGCGCGCAGTGCGGGCACGCGTAGTCGAAGAACTCGACGAGCCGGACCGGCGCGTCCTCGGGGCCGATGCGCGGTGCGCTGGCGACGTCGAGCTTGACGGTCTTCGGCGACTCGTACTTGTGCGCGAGCTCCTGACGGATCTGATCGTCGGACACCTCGTCGTCGATCAGCGCGATCAGGTACTTCACGGCGTACGGTGCCCGCTTGCACTTGGTGTCGCTGGTGAACGAGGTGCGCAGGCTGTGCGCCGCACCGCACGGCGACTTCAGCGAGTTGACGAGCGGGTAGAACTTCTTCTGCTTGTCGGCGTCGAGCTTGGTGAGGTCGACCCCGGCGAGCGGCGTCGTGTCATTCAGGGTGGCGGGATCCGTTCGATCCGCTGCCGCGATCGCACCGGTATCGGCAGGCTTGGTCGACTTCTTCTCGCACGCGCCGCCCATCAGGAGCGGTGCGCACACCATGCAGAGCAGGAAATGCCCCGAAATCCGTGCAGTTGACACCGTGAGGTTGTAGTGCAGGCGGGAGGGCTTTTCAACCAAGCACGCCCGTCGTCACGTCCATCGGAGCCGCTCGCCGGGCTCGTTGCACGGCTTGACGAACTGCGTCACGACAGGTATCAAGTCGCTGAATGACGGTTCATTCAGCAACGAAGTTGAGTGACCGGAACGGCGATCGGGCGAACGACAAGCGCAGCCGGATCCTCGCCGCCGCCGAGCGGGTGTTCGCGCGCCGCGGCTTCTTCGCATCGCGGGTCTCCGAGATCGCGAAGGACGCGGGCGTCGCCGACGGGACGATCTACCTCTACTTCAAGAGCAAGGACGACCTGCTGATCTCGCTGTTCGAGACCCGGATGAAGGAGGTCAACGAGGCGCTCCGCGCCGCGATCGCCGGCGCCTCCTCGTCCCCCATCGATCAGCTGCGCGCGTTCATCCAGACGTACCTCCAGCTCATCAACGACGAGCCCGCCGCGGCCGAGGTGCTCACGATCGAGCTCCGCCAGTCGAGCAAGTTCATGAAGGAGTACGAGAACCCGCAGTTCGCGGACTTTCTCCGCATGCTCGGCGGGCTGATCACCGCGGGCCAGGAGCGCGGCGAGCTCGACGCCGCGATCCCGGCACACATCGTCGCCCGCATGATCTTCGGGATGCTCGACGAGCTCGCCCTCGCGTGGGTGCTCGCCAGGCAGCCGATCAACGCGACCAAACCGAAGAAGTTCGATATCGTCCGCGCCGCTGACTGGGTCGTCGCACTCGTCACGACCGGGCTCGCTCGGCAGCTCGAAACGCACAAGAAGGAGTCCTCACCGTGAAGATCTTGGTTCCCGTGAAGCGGGTCCCCGACCCGACCCAGAAGGCGAAAATCAAGGACGGCCACATCGACCTGACCGGCGCGTCCTGGATCGTGAACACGTTCGACGAGTACGCCGTCGAGACCGCGCTCCGCCTGCTCGAGAATGGCGCGGACGGTACGCGGCAGGCCGGCGGCGAGATCGTCCTCGTCTCGATCGGCCCCGACGACGCGGCGAAGGAGATCCGCACGTGCCTCGCGATGGGCGCGGACCGCGCGATCCACGTGGTCGCCAACGACCGCGACATCGACGCGCTCGTCGTCGTCAAGGTGCTGGCCGCGATCATCGAGGCCGAGAAGCCCGACCTCGTGGTGATGGGCAAGCAGGCCGTCGACGGCGATGCCAACCAGGTGGGCCAGATGCTCGCCGGCAAGCTCGGCCTGGCGCAGGCGACGTTCGCCGCGACCGTCGAGCTCGCCGCTGACAAGAAGTCGCTCGTCGTCGGCCGCGAGGTCGATGGCGGCGTCGAGTACAAGCAGGTGCCGGTGCCGAGCATCGTCACCGTCGATCTCCGGATCGTCGGCTCGAAGTCGGTGCAGAACGGCGTCACGCCGGCGTCGCACGCGTACTCGGGTGAAGGCGCGCGCCTGCCGTCCCTCAAGGGCATCATGGCCGCGAAGAAGAAGCCGATGACCGTCGCCAAGCTCGCCGACTACGGTGCCGAGGCGGCCCCGGCGATCAAGGAGCTGTCGGTCAACCTGCCCCCGCCGCGCCCGCCGGGTCAGATCGTCGCCGACATCCCCACCCTCGTGAAGAAGCTCGCTGATGAAGCGAAGGCCCTCTAGGAGTCGTCATGGGAAACGTCCTCGCTTTTTGTGAATTCGCCGACGGCCAGCTGCGCACGAGCGCGCTCGCCAACCTCTCGTTCGCCCGCCAGGCAGCCTCCGCCCATGGCGGCGAGGTGATCGCGCTGCTCGTCGGTGCCGGCGCGCAAGGCGCCAGCGCGGCCGCCGCGAAGTACGCACCGCAGGTCGTCGTCGTCGAGGACGCCGGCCTCGCGAACTACCTCGCCGAGACCTACGCGCCGATCGTGGCGCGGCTCGCCAAGGAGCATGGCGCCACCGTGGTGTCGGCCACCGCGAGCGCCGTCGGCAAGGATCTGATGCCGCGCGTCGCCGCGCTGCTCGATGCTGGCCAGGCGTCCGATATCTCGAAGCTCGAGAGCAAGGACACGTTCGTGCGGCCCATCCTCTCGGGCAACGCGAACTCGACGGTCCAGATCTCGACGCCGGTGATCTGCGTGACGCCGCGCCAGACCGAGTTCGAGCCGGCTCCCGAGCTCGGTGCCGCGGGCACCGTGACGGCGGCGCCGGCGGGCGCGATCGACTCGCTCGGCGCGTCGTTCGTCCGCCTCGACGCGCAGAAGAGCGACCGCCCGGATCTCGGCGACGCGAAGGTCGTCGTCTCCGGTGGTCGGGGCATGAAGACCGGCGAGAACTTCAAGGTGCTCGAGGAGCTCGCGGATCTGCTCGGCGCCGCGATGGGCGCGTCGCGCGCGGCGACCGACGCCGGCATGGTCCCCGCCGACTGGCAGGTCGGCCAGACCGGCAAGATCGTCGCGCCGAACCTCTACTTCGCGGTCGCGATCTCGGGTGCCATCCAGCACCTCGCGGGCATGAAGGGCAGCAAGACGATCGTCGCGATCAACAAGAACAAGGACGAGCCGATCTTCCAGGTCGCCGACTACGGCGTGATCGCGGACTGGGAGAAGGCGGTCCCCGAGCTGATCGCCGAGATCAAGAAGCTCAAGGCGACGCGCTAACGCGGCCTGGGCTGCTCGAGCAGCCGCTCGAAGCCGTGGATCAGCGCGTCGACCCCGAGTGCCAGCTCGCGGTCGGGGTCCCAGCGATCGAGCACCCGCGCGACCCGCAGCACGCTGGGCGGCGCGACGGCGTGCGCCTCGGGCTTCGACGGCGCGATCGCGATGCTGGTCGTCCACATCGCGTGGCCGACCACGAGCTGCGCGACGAGCTGCACGATCGACAGCGCCTCGAGCGGCTTGAAGCCCGCCTCGAGCAGGACCTCGAGGTAGCAGTCGAGCCGTGAGATCGCGGCGGGCGTCGCCGCGGGGCGGGTCGCGAACAGCGGGATCGCGTGCGGATGCGCGAGCAGCGCGCGGTGCAGCGCGTGCGCCTGGTGGCGGACGAACGCCTGCCAGCTGCGGACGCTGGGCGGCGCGTCGAGCGCCAGCAGGATCCGCTCGTGGATGCCATCGAGCAGCGCCGCCTTGCTCGGCACGTGATGGTAGAGCGACATCGCCTCGACGCCGACCGCGGCGCCGACCTTGCGCATCGAGAGCTCGGCGAGGCCGCCGCGATCGAGGAGCGCGACCGCGGCGTCGAGGATCGCCTCGCGGGTCAGCGGCTTGCGTGGCATGGCTTGACAGCTTACAGCATAAGCTTACACTGTAAGTCCAGGAGGCGACGTGAGCGCATCGGCAACCATGAGGTCCGTCATCGACGAGCTGTGCAGTCCCGCCTGTGCGGGCCGGCGCCCGGGCACGCCCGAGGGCATCGCCGCGCGCGCCGTCGTGCTTCGGGCGTTCCGGGACGCCGGGCTCGACCCGTACGAGCAACCAGTGCCGGCGTGCGGCGGCGCCAACGTGCTCGCGAAGATCCGCGGAGACGGGGCCCGCGGCACCGGCTACGTGCTCGTCGGCGCGCACTACGATCACCTCGGCAAGAGCCGCGAGGGCGTCTACTGGGGGGCCGACGACAACGCGGCGGCGATCGGCGTGCTCGCCGAGGTCGCGCGGGCGCTCGCGAGCGAGCATCGCGGGCGCGGCGTGATCATCGCGGCGTTCGATGGCGAGGAGCCGCCGTACTTCGGCACCGGCGCGATGGGGTCACGCCACTTCCTGCAGCACAACCACGACCCGATCGACTTCATGGTCTGCATGGACCTCGTCGGCCATCGCTTCGGCCCGGCGCAGGTGCCCGACGAGGTCGGCGCGTCGCTGTTCGCGCTCGGCAGCGAGCGGAGCACCGGCACCGGGGCACTCGTCGCGTCGCTCAAGCGTGCCGAGCCCGGGGTCATCGTCCGGCCCGCGGACGCCGAGATCATCCCGCCGCTGTCGGACTACGAGCCGTTCTGGCGGGCGCGCATCCCGTTCCTGTTCCTCTCCGCCGGCCGCTCGCGCGTGTATCACACCATCGACGACACGCCCGACAAGCTCGCCTATCCGAAGCTCGCCGCGACGGCGCGCTGGCTGACGCGGTTCGTGCGCGAGGCTCGCACTCGCGATGCGACGACGTTCGCCGACGCCCGCGCGGACGTCGTCACGCTCGACGAGATCGATGAGGTCGTCGCCTCCCTCGCGACGCTGTCGCCCGACACCGCGACGGCGCGGGCGCACATCGGGCAGCTCCGCGCCGCGTGCGATCGCAGCGGCAACCTGCCGGGCACCGAGCGCCACCAGCTCAGCCGGCTCGTCGGGTTGCTCGAAGCGCGGCTCGCGTAGCAGCTCGGTCGCGGAGCTCGGCTTGCTCCGGCGCTCCGACTCGGCGCCGGTTCGTCAGCTCGATCCGCGGCGAGCCGCGATCGCGGTCTCGACGCGACCGAGCGTCCTGCGACCGCGCTCGATCAAAGCCTCGTGCTCCGGCGAGAGCACGAGCATCCCCTCGTCCTCGCAGGCACCCGGGATCAGCGCCGCAAACTCGCCCGCGAGCCCGTCCTCCGCGATGCCCGCGAGGTGCTCGGGCTGGTCGGTGCACCGGAGCCTGCTCGCCGCTCGGCGCAGCTGCGAGACCGCGCCTCGCGCCAGCGCCGCCTCAGCGTGCTCGATCGCGCCTTCGATCACCGATGGATCGAGCGCGGGCCAGTACGCGCGCAGCCGTTGCATGGGCGTCATCGAGTGCGCGCGCGCGAGCTTCACGTACTCCGCGAGATCGCCGAGCTGTTCATGCACCACCGTGAACCCGTCCGTCTTGGCCGCTGACCTGACAGACCGCACCCGCTTCGCGAGCGCCTCGAAGTCGTACGCCGGGTCCGCCGCCTCGCGAGCGGTGTGATATTCGGCCCAGAGCTTCCGCATCTCCTCGTCGAAGTCCATGAGCCTTCGGGACGCGACGTTAGCAGACGGTGCGCCGGGCGTGGAACTTCGCACCCTCGGTGACCGGCCATGCCGGCGATCGCCGCCGCTCGGGACGTCGGGTGCGAGGGTGCTGGTATGCCGACGCCCGAGTCATCGACCGAGTCCGCGGGTTGCACGATGACCTCGAGCACGAGCCCCACGCCGCGCTCGACACCCGTGCGTCCGCAGCTGCGCACGATCGTCAACGAGCCCCACGACACGGCGCACTACCACTCCCTCTCCGATCGGCTACGGGGCACGAGCACCCCAAGCTCGCCCCCGCCGTGCAGGCAACGATGAACGCACGGCACGCCGCGGGACTCTGACGCGACCGCGTGGCTAGCGTACGCGCGCGGTCACGACCGGGACGACCCAGAGCGCGTAGCCGTCGGGATCGCGGACACACTCGATCGTGGCGTCGAAGTAGTCTCGGATCTCGGCCTCGGTTCGGTCGAGGCACGTAGCGAGCGATTCGCTGAACCCATCGCGCCAGGCCTCGAAGATCGCCGCGAACGTCGCACGTGGCACCTCCAGGGTGTTGACGTGAACGTAGGCGTAGCGGATGTCGTCGACGGGCAGCGCGCGCAGGTGCTTGAAGATCGTACGCCCGATGTGCAGGTCGCAGCCGGTCGCGGCTCCGAACGCACGGGACGCCGCGTGCCAGAACCAGCTGACGTCGAGCCGCGTCGGCGCCGCGTGGATCATGTCGTAGTTCTCCGGGATCAAGTGGAGGACGCCGCCCGGCCGCGTGACCCGGACGAGCTCGGACAGGAGCCGCTCGGGGGTCGGCACGGCCTGCAGGACATGGCGACACACGACGAGATCGAACGAGCGCGCCTCGAACGGCAGCGCGAACGCATCGGCGCGCTGGTACGTCACGCGGCCTCCGAGCTGCGCGGAGCGCTCCCGCGCGAGCGCGAGGTGCGACTCGATCAGATCGACCCCCACGACCGTGGCGCGCGGGTACAGGGCGGCGAGCCGTGTCGTGATCTCGCCGGTCCCGCAGCCGACATCCAGGATCGCGGCGGCATCGGGCAATGCGGCGGCACGCAAGATCGGTGCTTCTTGCGGCCAGATCGCCGCTGCCTGGACCGCGAGGTTGCGGACCATCGACTCGTCAGCCATCTCCTTGACCTGCGGGTTGTGGGCGTCCATGCGCGCACTCTACGCTCGCGGGCCCGTCGATGGCCGAGCTGTGCCAGCATCGGCACGCCATGAAGCTCGCCGACCTCAACAATCGAGCGGCCAAGCTGATCGATGCGGGCCAGCTCGACGAGGCCGAACGCGTGCTCGATCAGGTCGCGGCCGTCGTCGACGTGCGGCCGCTATCGGCGGTCGATTGGCGCGATCTCGAGCCGGCGTTCGACGAGTACTTCTATCGCACGCATCGCATCACGCTCGGCTGGCATCGCGCGCAGTACGCCGAGACCCTGCCCCACGCGGAGCGCGCGTTCGAGCTCGAGTACGCGATCGTGGCGGCTGCGCGCCAAACCGACGTTCGCGACATCTCGCCGTTCGCGTACAGCTCCGGTGCATGGGGCCTGATCTCGCTGCTCACTCGCTGCGAACGCTTCGAGGCAGCGGCGAGCGCGTTCGAGAAGGTGCTCACGGATGGCTGGTTCTGGGCGCGCAGCAACCGCAAGCGCGCGGCGGCCGAGGCCGTGCTGATGGCCGGCGTCTGCATCTACCTCGAGCATCGCGATCCCGCATGGCTCGAACGTGGGCGCTCCCAGATGGAGCGTGCGCGGGGGCTGCTGTCCCCCGACAGGGTGGACCTGATCCACAACTGGGCGATCTACTGGACGCTCGTCGGCGACAAGCGGCTCGCGCTCGAGCTGGTCGACAGGTTGCTCTGCAGCGGGCGCGACATCGAGCAGGTACTGCTGGACCCCGATTTCTCGGCGCTGCACGGCGAGCCGCGCTGGCAAGCCGACGTGCTCGGTCGAGTGATGACGTGGAAGTTCGCGTCCGAGCCTCCCGGGGCGCGCGTCTTCCTCGATGGGACCGATACGGGCGTCGACACGCCGGGTCGGATGCGGCCCCCGCCGCGCGGCCGTCATCACATCCGCCTGGTGCTCGCCGGTCATCGTGACGCCGAGCAGACGCTCGAGCCACTCGACGGTGGGCTCGACACGAGCTTCCGACTCGAACCGAGCGCGATCGCGGACGAGCGCGACAGGTTGATCACCGAGATGGCGGACGACGCGACGCGGGTCCCCGATGCGAGAGCGCGCAAGCAGACGCGCGCCTTCGTCGGCACGATCAACCGCGCGTCGGTTCGCGTCGAGCGCGCCACGACCTACGGGCTTGGTGGGCTTGACATCACCGTTCGTGGCAACGGGACAGCGGAGCTGCGGAGGTCCCCCTTCTTTCCGCACGAGCAGGCGCAGACGCTGACCGTGAAGCTCGACAGCGGGCCCCTCCTCGACTCGTTCATCGACGAGGCCTTCACCGAGCTCGTGATCGCCCCGGTACCAGGTCATCCTGACGAGCTCTACTTCACGATCGAGCTCACCGGCGCGCACGGCAAGACGCATCGCCTCGGCAAGTTCAGCACCACCCAGCACGCTCGCTTCGATCGGCTCCTCGGCCTCGTCTTCGTCACCGTGGCGCGCGCGCTCGATGCGGCCGAGCGGGCTGCGTTCACGATCTGACGACACCCAGGCTCTCGCCGGACCGGCGGCGCTGGCACTGTAACCTCGAGGGTTACGCTCCGCCCCCGGTCTGCTGGTTCGAGCCGACAGCGCGCGGCGCCAAGCTCGCGGACTGACGTCGCAAACGGGCTGGACCTCCGCTTGCTGGAACGGTCGGCATGCGCACCTTCGTTGCTCTCCTCGCGAGTGGGCTGGTGGCGGCCTGCGCCACCGATCCAGCTCCGCCCGACGACACCGCTCCGCCGCCCTCGCCGGTCTCGCCCACGGTCGAGTTCCTGACGCCGACCCAGCACCTCTCGCGCGCGTCGATCGCGCTGCGCGGGGTCCGCCCCTCCCTCGCCGACCTCCGCGCCGTCGCCGCGGATCCCGGCGCGCTGCCGGCGATCATCGACCGCTACCTCGCCTCGCCGCAGTTCGGCGCGACGATCAAGGAGCTGCACAACGAGACGCTGCTGCTCCGCGTCGAGCAGCCGAACATGACGATGCCCGACCTCGGCGTGCTCGGCGGGCTGACCGCGTCGCAGATGAACGGCAGCGTGCTCGAGGAGCCGCTCCGGCTGATCGAGGACATCGTGATGACCGACCAGCCGTACACGAAGATCGTGACGGCCGACTACACGATGGCCGATCGCACGGTCGCCACGGTGTGGGGCTTGCCCCACGTCGGCCCCGCCGGGACCTGGGAGCGCACGCCGTGGCCCGACGGCCGCGGCAACGCCGGCATCCTCGCGACCACGGCGCTCTACTTCCGGTGGCGCTCGAACGGCGACAACTACAACCGCGGCCGCGCGAACGTGATCTCGCGCGCGCTGCTCTGCCACGACTACCTCGCCGCCGACATCGCGGTCGACACGTCGATCGATCTCTCGGATCCGGACGTCGTCGCCAACGCGGTCGTCGCGAACCCGTCGTGCGCGGGCTGCCACCAGACGCTCGATCCCCTCGCGAGCTTCCTGTTCCGGTTCCGCGGCAACATCGTCACCGCCAACATCGACGCCTTCCCGGTCGGCTACTACACGCCGGATCAGGCGGACCGCTGGCGGCGCACGAACAAGCGGCCGCCGCTGTTCTTCGGGCAGGAGGCCGACGGCCTCGGCGGGCTCGGCCAGCGGATCGCCGAGGATCCGCGGTTCGCGCGCTGCGCCGCCACGCACTTCGCCGGCTACCTCACCGAGGTCCGCGAGGCCGACCTCTCCCGCGCGTGGATCGCCCGGCTGCAGACGGCGTTCGTCGCGAGCGGCTACAGCGCGAAGCAGCTCGCGAAGGCCGTCGTGCTCTCCGACGAGTTCCGCGTCTCGCACGACACCGACGCGACGCGCGCCGAGCACCTCGTCGGCTACCAGAAGTTGCGGCCCGAGCAGCTCTCGCGCGTGCTCGCGGACCTCACCGGGTTCCGCTGGATGGTCGACTCGCCGCTGCGGCTCCGGCTGCCGTTCGGCGTCGCGGATCTGCTGACCGGTGACTTCGTCGGGTTCCGCGTGCTCGCGGGCGGCATCGACTCGTTCTTCGTGACCCAGCCGGTCCACACGATGAACGCGACCTCGAGCCTGGTCGTGGCGCACGCCGCGGCGGCGGCCGCCGATCACGTCGTCGAGCACGACGCCGCGGCTGCCGAAGCGGACCGCCGGCTGTTCGTCGCGGCGCCGGTGACCGCGACCGACGAGACGTCGGTCCGCGCTCAGCTCGTCCACCTGCACGGTCGGATCTTCGGCGAGCTCCTCGAGCCCACCGCCCCCGAGATCGACGACAGCTACGCGTTGTTCCGCGACGCGCTCGCCACCGCGGGCCCGCGCCGCGCCTGGAAGCTCACCCTCACCGGCCTGCTCGCCGACGTCCGTAGCCTCTACTACTAGGAGCCCGCCATGAACCGCCGCGATCTACTCACGTACACCGGCGCCGCGGGCGCCCTCGCGCTCCTCGCGCCCCGCCTCGGGACCGCCGGCCGCCTCCGCCACGCCACGACGCCGCGCCGCCTGCTCCTCGTGATGGCGCAGGGTGGCTGGGACACCACGGTCGCGATCGACCCCAAGCTCCCGGGACCGCAGGCGGACGTTCCCGCCGGCACGATCAAGCGCTTCGGCAACCTGGACATCCACGTCAACAACGCCGCCGGCGGCTGGCCGAGCGTCGACACGTTCTTCACGAAGTACGCGGCGCTCACCGCGGTGGTCCGCGGCATCTCGGTCGCGAGCGTGTCGCACAACGAGTGCGTGACGCGGATGTCGACCGGCACGCGCGACGAGTCCAACGCCGACATGGGCGCGATCGTCGCGAACGACCTCGGCAACGATCTGCCGTTGCCGTACCTGATCCTCGGCGACACCGCGTTCACCGGCCCGTACGCGGTGAGCGCCGGGCGGGTCGGCGCGACGAACCAGATCATCGCGCTGCTGGATCCCGCGCAGGCGTACCCGACCGGGGCGGCGGCCGCGTTCCGACCGTCGGCGGCGGAGGAGGCGATCCTCGCGAAGTTCGCGAGCGCGTCGGTCAGCCGGGCGCGCGCGACCCGCGGCGCGGCCGGCTACAACCAGCGGCGGCTCGACGACTACCTGTCGGGGATCGAGCGCGGCAAGCAGCTGCGCACGGTGCGCGCCGGCTTCGGCGCCCGCGGTCGCACGCTGACGCTCGACAGCCAGGTCGATCTCGCCCTCGGCGCGCTCGAGCAGGACGTCTCGCAGGCCGTGATGCTGAACACGCGGCTGCCGTGGGACACCCACGACAACAACGACGCCGACCAGGCGATGTTCCACCAGTCGCTGTACGGCGGCCTGACGCGCCTGATCGACGCGATGGCGACGCGGCCCGGCCGTGCCGCGGGCACCAGGATGATCGACGACACCGTGGTGGTCTGCTTCTCGGAGTTCAGCCGGACGCCGAAGCGCAACATCCGCGGCGGCAAGGATCACTGGCCGGTCACGTCCGCGCTCGTGATGGGCGCCGGCGTCCGCGGTGGGCGCGCGTACGGCGCGACCACCGACGACATCCAGGCGCGGCCGGTCGACTTCGCGACCGGCGCCCCGTCGGCGACCGGCAAGACGTTGACCTCGCAACACTTCGTCGGCGGCGTGCTCGCGACCTGCGGCGTCGATGCCGGGCAGCACCTCGCCGACCCCGAGGTGTTCGCGCCGTTCAAGGCCTGACCGACGGCTCGCGAGACCGCCGCCGGCGGCGGAGCTCGGCCACGACGACGACCGCGAGGATGCCCGCGGCGTTCGCGAAGAAGTCGTGGAGGTCGGTGAAGCGGCCGACGAACTGCTGGAGGTACTCGTCGAGGGCGGCGTAGGCGATGAGGACCACCGCCGTCGCCCAGGCGAAGCGCGGACCGAGCGGGCGGTGGAGGGCGACGGCGAAGCGCCAGTAGAGGAGCGCGAGGAGCGCGAAGGCCGCGAAGTGGACGACCTTGTCGCCGTGCGGGACCTGGTCAGGGAGGGGGACGCGCGGGTAGTGGGTCGCGGTGAAGAGGACCAGCCAGTAGGCGGGGAGCGCGACGAGCGCGAGGCGATCCGCGCGCGTCATGAAGAAATCGTAGGGAGTGGCGACCCTCGTGGCAAGCGCTCGGCGCGGGCGCCGCACACCGGCGCCGACCTCGCGTAGGCTGGTGAGCGCATGATCGTCGCGATCGCGGCCATGATCGTCGCCCTGGCGATCGCGCTCGCCTGGCGCGACGCCTGGGCACCCGCCATCGGCGCCCTCGTCGGCGTGGCGATCGCGCTGGCGGGTGGCGTGGCCTCGCTCGCGGACGTCGAGCACGCCGCCCGTGATCTGTGGCGGCCGCTGATCGTGATCATCGGGATCATGACGACGACGGCCTGCGCCGCCGAGCTCGGTGTGTTCGCCCGGCTGGCGAGCTGGATCGAGCCACGGACCCGGGGGCCGGTGCGGCACGCGTTCCGCTTCGTCTTCATCGTGTCGGCGCTGACCGCGGCGCTGCTGTCGAACGACGCCGCGATCCTGCTCGTCACGCCGGTCGTGATCGAGCTGCTGCGCGCGGTCTATCCCAAGCGCAACCCGAAGTTCGTCGTGCCGTTCGCGTTCGCGGTGTTCGTGGCCGCCGGGGTCGCGCCGCTACCGACCGGCAACCCGATGAACCTCGTGGTCGCCACCCGGGCCGGGATCGATCTCAACACGTACGCGCTCCACATGATCCCGGTCGCGATCGCGGGCTGGCTGGTGGCGTACGTCGTGCTGGCCTGGTGCTTTCGGGACGCCCTCGCCGACGAGGCGCCGGCGCTCGGGGCCGCCCCGCCATCGCTGCCGCTGCGCCCCCACGCGCGGCTGGTGCTCGCCGTGACGTTCACCAGCATCGCCACCTACCCCGTCCTCGCCGCCCTCGGGGCACCGCTGTGGCCGGTCGCCGCGATCGCCGCGCTCGCCAGCCTCGCCGTCGCCGCGCACGGCGGGGTCACGCTCCGCGCGGTGGGCCGGGGCGTGAGCTGGGAGCTGGTCCCGTTCGTGTTCGGCGTGCTCGTGCTCGCGACCGCGCTCGCGCGCGCCGGCCTCACGGTCGAGCTCGCCGCCCTGTACGTCGACAGTCCCGCCCCGCTCGCCGCGATCGGCACGGTCGCAGCCGTCGGCTCCGCGCTCATCAATAACCACCCGATGGCGCTGCTCCACTCGCACGCGCTCGCCGGCGCGCCGGATGCCCACGTGCTGGCCGCCTTGATCGGTGGCGACCTCGGGCCGCGGCTGCTCCCCATCGGGTCGCTCGCCGGGCTGCTCTGGATGCACGCGCTCCGGCGCCAGGGGGTCACCGTCCGGCTCCGCACGTTCGCGGCGATCGGGCTGGCGGTCACGATCCCGTCGCTGCTGGTCTCGATCCTGGTGCTCCGCGCCCTCACGTGACGTCGCGTCGCACGTGCCGGTTCGAGCTTGCCTACACGGCATCCATGCTACAAAAAAGGCTCGCAACCTCCACGAGGCAGGGACGCCATGGCTTTCGCTCAATCCTCTCGTCCGATCCCCGGCGCCGTCGCGACGCTCGGCGTCAGTGACCGCGTCACGTTCCTCCGCAAGACCTACGCTCATCTCGGCGTCGCGCTGATCGCGTTCGCGCTGATCGCGGGCGGCATGATGAGTTTCATGCCCGAGGTCAGCCTGCGGTTCTCGATCTGGGCGAGCCGGGGCTGGGCTTGATCCTGGTGTTCGGGGGCTTCATCGGAGCCGGCTACCTCGCCGAGCGCATGGCGCGGTCGGAGAGCTCGAAGGCCGTGCAGTACCTCGGGCTGCTGATCGGGGTGGCAGCCTATGGCCTGCTGCTGCAGCCGCTGCTCTGGAGCCTCCTCGCGCGGTTCGGCGGGGACGGGTTGTTCGCGCTGATCTCCCAGTCCACCATCGTGACCCTCGCCATCTTCATCGGCCTGACGGTCACCGTCTTCGTCACGAAGAAGGACTTCTCGTTTCTCCGCGGGGCGCTCGTCCTGTGTACGTTCGCGGCGCTCGGCGTGATCTTCGCCTCGATCCTCTTCGGGTTCCACCTCGGCGCGATCTTCAGCGGCCTCGTGATCCTGCTCATGGCCGGCTACATCCTCTACCAGACCAGCTTGATCATGAGCAGCTTCCCGCCGACGGCGTACGTCGCCGCGGCGCTGATGCTGTTCTCGACGGTCGCGACCTTGTTCATCTACGTGTTGCGACTGCTCGGCGCGCTCCGCGGCAACTGATGCGCCTGACGGGATGACGCGGCGGACGTCGACCGTCCTGCCAGCGTGACGATGGGGACCCGGAGCCGGGTCCCCGTTGGCGTTTCGGGCGCCTCCAGGAGGTGGTTGCGGGGTGCTGAGGGCGACTGCCGGTCGCTCGTCGTTGGGCGCTCCGTTCGGCCCGCCGTTCGGCCCGCCGTTCGCTATACTGGCCCGACATGACGGTGGTGATGGCTCCTGCCCCTCTCTCCAAGACGGATATCGGGGCAGTGCGCAAGCTCGAGGACGCGGTCGCCCGCGTCGTCCGCGGCAAGCCCGAGGCGATCCGCGCGGCGGTGATCACGCTGCTCGCGCGCGGCCACCTGCTGATCGAGGACATCCCCGGCGTCGGCAAGACCACGCTCGCGCGCTCGCTCGCCGCGGCACTCGGCGGCGCGTTCCGGCGGATCCAGTTCACGAGCGATCTGCTGCCGTCCGACATCGTCGGCGTCTCGATCTACGACCAGAGCGGCAAGGTGTTCGAGCTCAAGAAGGGCCCGATCTTCGCGAACGTCGTGCTCGCCGACGAGATCAACCGGACCACGCCCCGCACGCAGTCGGCGCTGCTCGAGGCGATGTCGGAGAACCAGGTCTCGATCGACGACACCACGCACGACCTCGACACGCCGTTCATGGTGATCGCCACGCAGAACCCGGCGGAGCACTACGGCACGTACCCGCTGCCCGAGTCGCAGATGGATCGCTTCCTGCTGCGGATCTCGCTCGGCTATCCGGCGAAGGCGATCGAGCGCGAGCTGCTCCGCGAGCGCGCCGGTGGGGATCCGGTGCTCGCGCTGGCCCCCGTGGTCGACCTCGCGACCGTCCGCCTGCTCCAGGCGCAGGTCGAGAAGATCCGCGTGGAGGACTCGCTGCTCGACTACACGATGTCGCTCGTCGAGGAGACCCGTCGCCACCCGGCGATCGGGGTCGGCGTGTCGACCCGTGGCGCGCTCGCCTGGTACCGCGCCGCCCAGGCCGCGGCGCTCGCCGCCGGCCGCGACTTCGTGATCCCCGACGACCTCAAGTCGCTCGCCGTGCCGTGCCTCGCGCACCGGCTCGTCCTGGCGCAGACCTACGACTCGCTGACCCGCGCGCGCACCGATGCCGAGCGCATCGTCGGTGAGATCGCCGGCCGGGTCGCGGTCCCGACCTGACATGGCGGCGGCTCCCGGGGTGGCCGGCTTCTGGGCCCGCGTGCGACGCCGGCTGCGGCCGCCGCGCCGGCTGCGGTTCACGCGCGAGGGCCGGATCATCGTGCTGCTGTCGGTCGGCGTCGGGTTCGCCGCGATCAACACCGGCAACAACCTGCTCTACCTCCTGCTCGGCTGGCTGCTGTCGTTCATCATCGCGTCGGGGATCCTGTCGGAGATGACGCTGAAGCGGCTCACCGTGCAGCGCCGCCCACCGCCGCGCGTGTTCGCCGGCGAGCCGTTCCTCATGGAGGTCGTGATCGAGAACGAGAAGCCGACGCGGGCGTCGTTCTCGATCGAGGTCGAGGACCTCGTGGGCACCACGCCGCTCGACAAGCGCTGCTACTTCCTGAAGATCCCCGAGGGCAAGACCCAGCGCACGAGCTACCGCCACACCTTCCTGCGCCGCGGCCTCTACACGCTCGCCGGCTATCGCCTCGCGACGCGCTTCCCGTTCGCGCTGTTCCGCAAGTCCCGTGACGTCGACAGCCCGCTCGAGATCCTCGTCTATCCGACGCGCGTGACCGTGCCGCGCCCGTCGCCGCGCACGACCAGCCGGGGCGACGCCACCGCGAGCCGCGTCGGCCGCCGCGGCGAGTTCTTCGGCCTCCGCGAGCGCCGCGTCGGCGACGATCGGCGCGACATCCACTGGCGCTCGAGTGCGCGCTCCGGCCGTTTGCTGGTCCGCGAGTACGAGGACGAGCTGGCTCGCCGCGTGGTGATCGGCGTCGACAACGCGCTGCCGCTC
>JALZOI010000562.1 GCA_030857245.1 Myxococcota bacterium | reverse complement strand
TGTTTACGGTCGAGCGTGCGCGGGAGAAGCTCGGCCGCGCGTATCCGCGTCCAGCCGGCCACGCGCTGGCTCGCGCCATCAAGGCCGCGGCGTGAACAGGTCAAAACCCCTGTGGCCGGGTACTAGGCGCCGGCGCAGCCCCGGTCATCTGGTGGGTTGCGCGAGGCCCTCTTCGGTACGAGGTTTGATGCACCTCGCGAGGAGAGGGCCATGCTGCCACCTGCCGACCTGCTGTGGACTCATCACGACCCGACCGCCGAGGTCGACCCGCCGCGCCGCGCGAGCCCGCGGGACGAGCCTGCGAACGTTCCTGATCGCGCGGCCCTCGCGCACGCCTTGCGCGACCTCGAGGCCGCGAAGGCGCGCGTCGATCGCGACGCGCAGCGCGTGCACGACGCGACCCGCGAGGAGCTCGTCGCGCAGCTCCTGCCGGTGCTCGACAACCTCGATCGCACGATCCGCGTGGCGCGCGCGCAAGGCGACGCGCCCGCCGTGATCGAGGGCGTCGTCCTCGTGCGCGCCCAGCTCGAGAGCGTCCTCCGGGGCTACGGCGTCGAGCGCATCGACGCGACGCACCAGCCGTTCGATCCCGCGATCCACGACGCGATCAGTGTCGTCGCCGTCCACGATCCCGCGCGCAGCAACCGCGTCCTCGAGCAGGCTGAGCCCGGCTACCGGTTCGGCGCCCGCCTGCTGCGCCCCGCGAAGGTCGTCGTCGGTCGCCTCGCGCCGCGCCCACCGACGCCGTCGCGCTGGGCCTAGCCGCAACCAGATCACGTCACGCTGTCGGTCGAGCTGCGGTGGCTCGCGACCGAGAATCCGAATATCCCGGACCAGGGTCGCCGTTGTTCGCGTTACGCGGATCTGTACACTGGCTCGAATGCGGGGAGTGGTCGCGTGCGTGCTGACCGTGTGTTCGACGGGTGCGGCCCTCGCCGAGCCCGGCGTGCACGCGACGCTCGAGGCGACGGTACGTCGTCACGTCATCTATGCCGAGGTGCTCGGCCGCGCCGGCGTGTATGGCCTCGGCTACGAGCGCTCGCTGACCGCGCGCCTCGCGGTCGGGGGCGCGGCCTCGGTCGCGATGCTCGGCGGGCAACAGCTCTACACGCTCGCACCGTACGTCCACGCGCGGCTGCTCGGCGGCGACGGGCACACCGCGTTCGCGCAGCTCGGGCTCGCGGTCGTGCACAGCCGGCTGCCGTCCCCGGTCCCCGAGTGGGACGGCATGGTCGACACCGGCGTCGGTGGCCAACCCGCGCTCGGCTGGCAGTGGCAGACCGCGCGGACCGTGCTGCGCGCGACCGCCGGCGTCGCGGTGGGCAAAGCCGGCGTCGGGGCGTTCACGGGGCTCGCGATGGGGCTGCGGCTGTGACCTCGCCCTCGACGCTCGTCGCCGTCGTGACCATCGTCGCGGCGACCCTCGCGACGGGCTGCTACGGCGTCGACGAGCTCACAGGCACGTGGGAGCCCATCGACTCGATCGGCGAGCCGTTGATCGCGGAGCACGGTCCCGGTCCGCTGGCGAGCGGGGCCCCGGAGCGGCTGCGGATCGGCAGCTTCAACGTGCACTACGCCAGGCAGCCGGAGGCCCTCGCGCGCCAGCTCCTCGCGTCGCGCGCGATGTCGCGCGTCGACGTGCTGCTGCTGCAGGAGATCGAGGCGTACCCCGAGGAGCCCACGAGCCGGACCCGGCGGCTGGCCGATGCGCTCTCGATGACGTCGCTCTACGTCCCCGCGCGGACCGTGGGCACCGGCACGCACGGCCTCGCGATCCTGAGCCGCCACCCAGTCTCCAACGCGCGCGTCATGCAGCTGCCGCACGCGGACGCCGCGTGGCACGAGCGCGACCGGATCGCGGTCGCCGTCGACGTCGAGGTCGGTGGCAGGTCGCTCACCATCGTCAACCTCCACCTCGACGTGCGGATCAGCGTGATCGATCGGATCCGCGAGCTCCACCCCGCCGTCATCGACCTCCCGGGCACCGCGGTGATCGGCGGGGACTTCAACACCAATCCATGGGCATGGGTCGGCAGCGCCGTCCCGCTGACCAGCACGAAGGCGATCGTCGGGCAGGACCAGGCCGTCGTAGTCGACGACTACCTCGGCGCTCTCGGCTTCACGAGCCCGATCTCACCTGGCCAGGACACGTTCAACGTGCCGTGGATCGGTGGGCGGCTCGACAACATCTATCCGCGCGGGCTCGCGGTCCACGGCGCGGGCGTCGCGACCGACGTCGCAGGCTCGGACCACTGGCCGATCTGGGTCGACGTCACGATCCCCTGACGGGCGTCGACCAGACGCCGCCCGCGATGGCGTGAACGGTCGCGAGCACGCTACGATGGAGCGCGATGGTGGACGACGATGTTCCGTCGCGGGGCCCGCGCGCAGCGCCGGGTGCCGCGACCGTCCCGGGCACCGGCCCGCATGCGTCGCCGCCGACGCCGCCCGTCGATCCGCTGACCGCGACCGCGATGACCGAGGGCTTCGCGATCGACGGCGAGCAGCCGCTCGGCGTCCTGCTGCCAGCGGCGGGCTACCAGCTCAAGGACGTCATCGGCAAGGGCGGGATGGGCGAGGTGCTCGCCGCGCAGGACCAGCGGATCGGGCGCGAGGTCGCGTTCAAGCGGATGCGCGGCCCGGACCGCTCGGCCGGCGCCCTCGCGCGGTTCCTGCGAGAGGCTCGGATCCAGGCCCGCCTCGACCACCCGGCGATCGTGCCGGTCTACGAGCTCGGCACCGACGCCGAGGGCCTGCCGTACTTCACGATGAAGCGCCTCAGCGGGGTGACGCTCGCGCAGCGGCTCGCGGATCCGCCGCCGGCGCTGCAGCCGCTGCTGCGCGCGTTCATCGACGTCTGCCTCGCGGTCGAGCTCGCGCACTCGCGCGGCGTGGTCCATCGCGATCTCAAGCCGTCGAACATCATGCTCGGCGACTTCGGCGAGGTCTACGTGCTCGACTGGGGCGTCGCACGCGTGATCGCCAGCCGGCGGCGGCCGACCGAGCGCGGTGAGGACGACGCCGACGCCGCCGAGACCCAGCACGGCTCCATGCTCGGGACGCCCGGCTACATGGCGCCGGAGCAGATGCGCGATTCGTCGAGCGTCGGCCCGGCGGCCGACGTCTACGCGCTCGGCGTGATCCTGTTCGAGATCCTCGCCGGCGAGCCGCTCCACCCTCGTGGCCACGCCGCGCTCGCGAGCACGTTGACCGGCGAGCACACGGGCCCCGCGGTGCGCGCTCCGGGCCGCACCATCGCCCCGGAGCTCGACCTGGCGTGTAGTGACGCGATCGCCGACGAGCCCGCGGTGCGGCCCACCGCGCGCGTCCTCGCGGAGCGGGTCCAGCAGTACCTCGATGGGGATCGCGACCTCGAGCGCCGCCGCGCGATGGCGAAGCAGCTCCTCGCGAGCGCGCACGTGGCCGTGGCCTCCGGTGACCCGGCGCGGCGCGGCGAGGCCGTCCACGCAGCCGGCCGCGCGCTCGCTCTCGACACCGACTCGGTCGAGGCCGCGGAGCTGGTGACGCGCCTGCTCGTCGAGCCGCCGGCGCAGCGCCCGGCCGAGCTCGAGCAGGAGCTCGCCGAGCTCGAGATCCGGCGCACGAAGAGCCGCGGCAAGTACGGCGCGATCGCGTACACGCTGCTCCTCGCCTGCACGCTCCTCGTGCCGTTCATGCACGTGCAGCAATGGACGACGCTGCTCGCGATGTGGTTCGCCATCCTCGTCAACCTCGCGCTCGGTGTGGTCACGATGCGCACGGGCGTCGCCCGGACCCGCTACGTGGTCGTCACGAGCATGCTCATGATCCTCGCCGTGTCTCGGCTCGCGAGCCCGCTGATCCTCGTCCCGGCGATCGCGTGCGGGACGACGCTCTCGGTCGCCTCGACGGCATGGATGAGCCGGCGCGTGCGCCGGATCGTGGTGTGGACGGTGGCCGTCGGGATGCTGCCCTTCGTCCTCGAGTGGATCGGCGTGTTCGCCACCACGGCGGTCATCGAACCCGACCAGCTCGTGATCCGCTCCAACGTCTTCCAGACGAGCGGCGCGGGCGACCTGGCCCTCCTGATCCTCACGAACCTCGTGTTCCTGGTGATCGTGGCGGTGTTCACGCACCAGGTGGTCGGTGACCGGCGGCGCGCGGAGCGCGAGGTCGAGATCCAGGCCTGGCACCTCCGCAAGCTGCTGCCGAGCCGCGCGGGCACCATCCGCCGGTCGTAGGCGGAGTCCGCGGGACGGCGCGCCACCGTCGCTGCTACCATGGGTGGTGATGGCCGACGACGCTGCACCCGGAGCTGGCTCCGCTGACCTGCCCGGGCGCGAGGAATTCGCGACCACGGCTCCGGGCGCGGACACCTCGACGCCCGCCTCGGTCGCCGACCTCCGGGTGACCACGTTGCTGCCCGCCGCCGGCTACGAGCTCGGTGAGCTGATCGGGCGCGGCGGGATGGGCGAGGTCTACGCCGCGCACGATCAGCGGATCGGCCGCGAGGTCGCGCTCAAGCGCATGCGTTCGTCGGCGCCGACGGGTGAGGCGCTGTCGCGGTTCCTGCGCGAGGTCCGGATCCAGGGCCGGCTCGATCACCCGGCGATCGTGCCGGTCCACGAGCTCGGGACCGACGAAGTCGGCCGGCCGTACTTCATCATGAAGCGGCTGACCGGGCGCACCCTGTCGCACCGGCTCGCCGACGGCGGCTCGCAGAACCGGATCCTGCGCGCGTTCATCGAGGTCTGCCTCGCGATCGAGTTCGCGCACGCCCGCGGCGTGGTCCACCGCGACCTCAAGCCGTCGAACATCATGCTCGGCGACTACGGTGAGGTCTACGTCCTCGACTGGGGGATCGCGCGCGTCCTCACCGAACCGCGCGTCGGCTCGACCTCCGATCGCCACGACGCCCAGCAAGACGTGGATACGCTCGATCAGGGGACGCAGGCTGGCTCGCTGCTCGGCACGCCCGGCTACATGGCGCCGGAGCAGATCCGTGGTCAACCGGCCCTGCAGGCGGCAGACGTCTACGCGCTCGGCTCGATCCTGTTCGAGATCCTCGCCGGCGAGCCGCTCCACCCGCGCGGCCAGGCCGCGATCACGTCCACGCTGTCGCAGCCGCAGGCGTCGCCGGCATCCCGGCGCGGCGGCGACCGCGTCCCGCCCGAGCTCGACGCGCTCTGCGTGGCCG
>JALZOI010000561.1 GCA_030857245.1 Myxococcota bacterium | reverse complement strand
CGCTTCGGCTCGTCGCCGCTCACCAGCCGCCGCGCCTCGCTCGCCGAGCTGGTCCGCCGGCCCGAGCTCGACTGGCGCGCCGTCGAGGAGATCGCCAGCGCCGGTGGACTCGCCGCGAGCCCCGCCGGCCCCGCCGCGCTCGAGCGCGTCGAGATCGAGCTCGGCTACGAGGGCTACCTGCGCCGCCAGGAGGCCGACGCCGCGAAGCTGCAGCGCGTCGACTCGGTGCTGCTGCCGCTCGCGATCGACTATCATGGCATCCCCGGGCTCTCGAACGAGGTCATCGAGAAGCTCGACGCGATCCGCCCGCGCTCGGTCGGGCAGGCGTCGCGGATCAGTGGGATCACGCCGGCCGCGATCGCGATCCTGTTGACCCACATTGGACTGTTGGATCGTCGAGCGGCTGAGGTACGTTCCCGGCCTCCATGAACCGCCGCAACTCTCTGCTCGGGCTCGTCGGGCTGACCGTCGTTCCGCTGCTGCTCGCTCCGCAGGCCGCGTCCGCGGGAGGCCTGTTCCTCCCGGGCTCCGGCGCGATCTCGACCGCGCGCGCCGGCGCGGCGGTGGCGTCGACGGATGACGGCGAGGCGCTCGGCATCAACCCCGCCGGGCTCGCGAAGACGAAGGGCACGACGATCACGATCTCCGCGGCGATCATCTCGTACGCGCTCGAGTTCACGCGGACCGGCACGTACGACGATCTCGCTGGCGTCGCGCGTCCGTACGAGGGCCAGCCGTACGCGACCGTCACGAACGAGCCGACCCTGCCGCTCGGCATCGGCTCGTTCCAGCCCGTGCCGGTCGTCGCGATCGTCAGCGATCTCGGCGGCCGCGTCGCCGGGCTGCACGTCGCGGCGGGCCTCTACGCGCCGAACGCGTACCCGTTCCGCGACATGACAGGCGGCTACACCTTCAACGGCGACTTCGACGCCGCCCCGCCGCCGGCCCGCTACGACATCATGAAGCAGGAGGCGGCGGTATTGTTCCCGTCGATCGCGGTGTCGTACCGCGTGCTGCCCGAGCTCGATATCGGCGCCCGGTTCTCGGTCGGCTTCGCGCACCTCAAGTCGACGGTCGCGGTGTGGGGCTCGCCGGGGAACTACGAGGAGTCGATCACGCACGACGCCGAGTTCACCGCGGACGCGAAGGACAGCTTCGTGCCCACCGGGGCGATCGGCGCGATGTACCGGCCGCACCCGAACATCGAGCTCGGGTTCAACTTCAACTGGCGCGCCGTGATCCACGCGCAGGGCACCGCCACCTCGCTGAGCGGTCCCGACGTCTCGTTCAACATGCAGCCCACCGTGATCGGCCCCGCGGCCGCGGACTTCACCCGGTGCGGCACCGGCGGGACCTTCGAGGAGCAGCGCGCGTGTATCGATCTTCAGCTGCCGATGAACGCGCAGCTCGGCGGTCGCTACAAGTTCCTCGACGCCAGCGGCGCGATGCGCGGTGACGTCGAGCTCAACGTCGGCTGGGAGAACTGGGGCAAGCGCTGCGCCGACACCGTCGCGTTCTCCGAGGGCTGCACGAGCCCGCACCAGTTCCGCGTGGTCGTCGATGCGGCGGCGTACGTGGACGCGAACGGCGACAACATGCTCGAGGAGTCGGAGATCGCGATCCACCTGAAGGACAACCAGGTCGATCACCGCTTCAAGGACACGTACTCGGTCCGCCTCGGCGGCAGCTATCACATCCCGCTGGGCGCCGCGACCGACGGCGGCGAGGCGGCGAGCAAGCTCATCGTGCGCGGCGGCCTCGGCTACGACACGCGCGCGGCCGAGCAGGGCTGGCTGCGCTCCGACATCGATGGCGCGGCGCGCACCACCGCGACGGTCGGCGCGTCGTACCGCGCGCGGCGCTGGGAGGTCAGCATCGGCGGCGGCGCGATCCTCGAGGGCACGAACACCAACGAGGGCAACTGCAACCCGACGCCCGTCACCGGCAACACGCAGCCGGGTTGCGGCCCGGGTGACTCGCAGCAGGTGATCGACGAGCGCGAAGGCGCCGATCCGATCAACCCCATCGTCGTCCCCGAGCAGCAGGCCGAGAGCCCGGTGACGCAGGGCACGTACAAGTCGAACTACGTCCTGTTCATGCTCGGCTTCTCGACCTGGTTCTAGCTCCGGTTCCTCGTCGCCAGGTGGTCTCCATGCAGCTCCGCGCGCTCTCGATGTGGTCCTCGTTCGTGGTCGCCGTCGGCGCGGTCGTCCCGCAGCCGGCGTCCGCCGGCGGCCTGTTCCTGCCGGGCTCCGGCGCGATCTCGACGTCGCGCGCCGGTGCGGCGATCGCCTCGGCCGATGACGGCGAGGCGATGTCGGTCAACCCGGCGGGCCTCGCGAAGAGCCACGGCTGGACGATCACGATCTCCGCCGCGATCATCCGCTACTCGATGCAGTTCACGCGGCGCGGCACCTACGATGCCGTGCTCGAGAACCCCGGCGACCCGTACACCGGCCAGGCGTACCCGACGATCGTGAATGATCCGAGCCCGCCGACCGGCATCGGCAGCTTCCAGCCGATCCCGGTGATCGCGGTCGTCAGCGATCTCGGCGGCTGGGTGAAAGGCCTGCACGTCGCCGCTGGCCTCTACGCGCCGAACGGCTACCCGTTCCGCGACATGACGAACGGCTACGACTTCGTCGCCGACACCGCGACCAACATGGACGCCCCGCCGCCGTCGCGCTACGACGTGATGACGGCCGAGAGCCAGGCGCTGTTCCCGACGCTCGCGGTCGCGTACTCGATCCTGCCCGAGCTCGACGTCGGCGTGCGGTTCTCCGCGGGCCGCGTGAAGAGCAAGTCGACGGTGATCGTGCAAGGCACGCCGGGCAACGTCAACGAGTCGGTCCGCCACGACACCCAGTTCACCGCGGACGTCGCCGATGGCTTCGTGCCGACGTTCGGCATCGGCGTGACGTACCGGCCGCTCCCCGATCTCGAGCTCGCCGCGGTCTACAACTCGGCGGGCACGGTGCGCACGAAGGGCACCGGCCAGAGCATCAAGGGCCCCAACGTCGATCAGGATCGCGTGATCGGCCCGATCCCCGACGACATGAGCCGCTGCGAGCCCGGCGGCGACTTCACGAAGCAGAAGGCGTGCATCACGACGCAGCTGCCGATGTCGGCGACCGTCGGCGCGCGCTACAAGTTCCTCGACATCGACGGCCGCACGCTGCGCGGCGATCTCGAGCTCAACGTCGGCTGGGAGCACTGGGGCAAGACGTGCGACTTCTCGACGGCAGGCCAGCTCAAGGATCCCGACTGTGCGAGCCCGAGCCAGATCCTCGTGAAGCTCGACACCGGCCTGTGGAGCAGTGACATGCAGACGTTCGCGCAGGCCGTCGAGGTCAACTCGGTCAACCTCGGCCTCCGCGACACCTTCTCGTTCCGCCTCGGTGGCAGCTTCCACAAGATCATCGGCCCGGGCGACCTCGAGACCGCGACGAAGCTGATCTTCCGCGGCGGCATCGGCTACGACACCGCCGCCGCACGCGAGGGCTGGCTGCGCGCCAGCTTCGACGGCGCCGCGCGCCTGACCACCACCGTCGGTGCCGCGTACCGGACGAAGCGCTTCGAGGTCAACGTCGGCGGCGGCGCGATCTTCGAGGGCTCGAACACCAACCCGGGCGCGGGCGCCGATGGCCAGGACTGCAACCCGACGTCGGCCGATCTCAATCCGTGCAGTGGCACCGGCGCGCCGCGCCCCCTCGACGAGCGCCAGGGTCCCGATCCGACGAGCCCGCTGCTGCCTCCCGACCAGCAGTACGAGAACCCGTTCAACCAGGGCACGTTCAAGTCGCACTACGTGCTGTTCATGCTCGGCTTCTCGACCTGGTTCTAGGCCGTTCTAGGCCGGGCCGCCGCGAGATCCTGACCCGTGCCGGTGAAAAGTCGCGAGCGGCAACAGAAGCGGTCCGCCTCCAGGCTTCCGCGATTGGGAGTGCAAGCTGGCGGCGAGCGGCACGGCGAGGAGGATCTGGCCGCCCTCGTCATCGACGTCATCCGGGTGGTCTGCGCCGCGAGGTCGCGGCGCGCTTCGCCCTCGGCGACGCGCGCGAGCCGCAAGGCGTGGTGCCGGCGAGCTCGGTCTCCTCGATGGGCGCGCGCGGTGGGACCCAGGGCCGAAAGTGTTCGAGATCATGCTGGCGGTGTACGGGCGCATGTGATTGTCGACGTAGAAGACGCGACGCCGCGCGGGGTTGGGGATGATCGTGCCTGGCGGATACGACTCGACGCTCGCGCCCCACATGCGGCGTCCGCGCGAGGCCAAGAAGCTCGTGGCCAACACCTTGGGGATGATCGTGCCTGGCGGATACGACTCGACGCTGCGCCCGTCGAGCTGGTCGCTGCCCCAGCGCTCGACGCCGTGCTTGAAGCCATTCTCCTGCCGCCACCGGTACCAGAGGATCTCGACGAGCCGTGCGGCCGGCAGCTTCGAGTTCGCGAGCA
The DNA here is from genome assembly GCA_030857245.1 of Myxococcota bacterium. Taxonomy (GTDB): domain Bacteria; phylum Myxococcota_A; class Polyangia; order Haliangiales; family Haliangiaceae; genus JABFXX01. Next base: position 737 of record JALZOI010000561.1, on the reverse strand, counting down.
GGTTCACCTACCGACCATCCTCGGTTCGGATCGCGATCCGCCGGATGCGACCGCGCCCGGCGCTGAGGTTGCGGCGCCCGACGCAAGCCTTTGAGGTCTGGACATGCACATTAAGCGAGATACGATTCGCGACTTCTTCCGGGATAACAAAGAGCAAGGGATCGATCTTCATCGCGACTTGTTATGGGGCTACTTTTTCTACGATGGCCGGCGAGCGGCTCTCGAAACGTTGAAGAAACATCTGGTGGACGGGGGTTATCAGTTCGGCGGAATCTCGCGAAGGACCGACGACGTGCGAGGGTTTTCGATGGAGGTGCAGAGAGTTGAAAGGCATTCTGCAGAGTCGCTTTATGAGAGATGTGTTGAGCTTGACGAACTCGCGAAGCGGCGAGGGGTAGACAAGTTTGACGGGTTCCAGGTTGGGAAGGTCGACGGGAGGCTCCTCACAGACTAAGCGTGAAGGCTCATGACGTCCTCGGTAGATGACGATGTGTGGCGCTCTCCAGTCTGGTTGAGGCATCGCGCGATGCCGATGTGCTCCAGAGTTCATAACGGCGCATTCATAGAAGTTGGAGGTTGAAGCGGAGCGGGAGGCGCTTGGCGTCGCAGGGCTGAGCCATCCCCTCAAATCAGACCGAATACCGCGCGAAAGATTTCGTGACGACGGACCACCTCATCGTAGGCCTTCATGAGCGGCGCGAGCCTGTCGTCGCCCATCATCGGAATCGCCGCGTAGA
>JALZOI010000560.1 GCA_030857245.1 Myxococcota bacterium | reverse complement strand
GTTCGCGTACATCGACGCCCATTACAACACCCGGCGCCCGCACTCGGCGTTGCGCTACCTCACGCCAAACGAGTATGAACGTCTTCAAGCAGCCTGAAACCGTGTCCACGGAATCGGGACCAGGCCATTCCTTGGCGGGCTTGGCGCTCTTGGCCAATCTCTCCCGCTCTCTGAGCTCAAGCGGCGTCCCATCGATCCTTGGCGCTCTTGGCGGCCTTGGCGGCCCATCCTCTCCGCAGGCCGCTACAGCCCGACCCAGTAGTTGGCCTTGACCATCACGACGTCCTCGCCGTCGGCGCGAGCGAGGCCGCGGAGATCGCGGCCGAGCTGGAACCGGCCGTCATCGATCGAGTCGGTCTGGCCGTGGCTCCAGATCGCGAACACCGTCGAGCCCGGCCGGTACTCCCAGCGCACGACGAGCGTCGACCGGAGCTCGCGGAAGTTGAAGTCGGGGCGGCCGAAGCGGAACGCGCCACCCTGCTCGTCCCGCGCGGTGTAGGTGCCAGCGGTGAGCGACAGGGTGTCGTCGAGGCGCTCGAACCGATCCGCGAACCGGCGCGCACGCGGATCGTCGACGTCCTTGAAGTCGGTGTAGCGGCCGCTCGCGACGAACGGCTGCGCGTACGCCTGCAGGCTGAGCTTCGGCGAGAACGTCCAGTTGACCCGCAGGGTCATCGCGGCGGTGCGCTGGCGGATCCGCGCGAACACGTGGTGCGTCTGGCCGAGCGTGTCCTGCGTCTCCTCGACGTACTGCAGCGAGTCGGTGCGCGACGACAGGCTCGGTCCCACGAAGACGTCGATGTTGGACGCCGCCTGGATCGTGGCGCCGATGTCGAAGCCGCCATCGAGCGAGTCGGAGGCCTCGGAGAGCGAGCCGTACGCGCTCATCGACAGGGATACCGGCTTGCGCGAGTCCGAGGTGACATCGAGGAAGCCGAACTGGCGCGCGTCGGCGCGCAGCGACGGCCCGCCGCGCAGCGCCCCGGCGTACCAGCGGTCCTGGTTGAGGTTGCCGCCGCCGCCGATCCGCCAGTAGTTCTCGAGCTGCGCGCTCGCGTTGAACTCGAGGCCGTAGCCGGCGAGCCGCGGCTGGCTCGAGATCTCGTCGCCGATCAGGAAGATGTCGCCGCTCGCCTGCCAGTTGAGCACGTGCTCGCCGGGTGTCTCGTCGTGATACTGGAGGTACCAGAACGGGACGATGCGGTCGGCCTGCTGCTGGAAGCCGGCGTCGTTGAGCTCGAGGCCGGGCGTGCGGAGATCGCCGCCGAACATGTAGCGCCAGTGCTTGGTGTCGCCCATCCGGCCGAGCTTCCAGGTCGCGCCCAAGCCCGCCAGGCTGGTGCGGGTCGGGTCGTACGAGACGTGCGGCGCGTCGGGGCGCTGGAACAGGTGGCGCTGCGTGCGCTGCGTGCGCGCGATCGCCTCCTCGCTGCCATGCACGAAGCTGCCGACGCTGCGGAGGTCGAACTGCCACGCGTTCTTGTCCCAGCGGTGCGAGACGAGGACGCCGCCGGTGTACGCCTGCTCGTGGAGCAGGCCCGCGAGCCCGGTGTCGCCGAGCGCGCGATGCACCGCCGTTCCGGAGGCCCCGATCGACGTCTTGCCCTCGCGGAAGTCTCGCTTCACGCGGGCCACGGCATAGTTGGTGAGCGGCGCGACGACGGGCTGCGTGCGCATGCCATCGGCGGCGACGATCGTCGCGACCTCCTCGCCGGTGACCGCATCGAGCACGCCGACCGACCAGCCGTGGCGCGTCTTGCCGGTCAGCTTCGCCGCGCTGTAGATCGTCGTCGAGGTCGGCTGGTCGATGTACTCGTAGGCGGTGGGCTGCGCGGGCGGCGCGGCGCCGATCCGGCGCGTGTAGAACGCGCCCTCGACGCTACCGTCGCTGTTGCCGATCGGCAGCCGGAACAGATCCATGCCCTCGAGGAAGAACGACCGCTGCTCGGCGAAGAACAGCTCGTTGCCCGACAGGTTGATCTTCGACGGATCCGCCTCGACCTGGCCGAAGTCCGGGTTGATCGTCGCCGACAGCGTGAACGCGGAGCCGAGCCCGTACTTGAGATCGAGGCCGAGGTTGCCGCGCGCGCGCAGCTCGTCGTTCAGCGGATCCGCCGCGTCGACCGGCATCGCCTCGAACCCGCCGGTCCCGTACGGCAGGAGCTCGAGCCGGCGCCCCTGGCGCACGCCGTCGATGCCGGAGACCAGGCCGAACTTGCTGACCACCTCGGAGCCCGAGCGGGGCCACGGCGACCACGCGTCCTCCTCCTTCGTTCGCGCGATGTTGCGGATGACCTGGAAGCCCCACCGGTGCGCCAGGGCGCTGCTGAACCGCAGCTGGCTGAGCGGGATCCGGAACTCCGCCGTCCAGCCCGTGGAGTTGACGGCGACGTCGCCGGTCCACACCGCGTCCCACGTGGCGTCGGACTGGCTGTCGTCGTAGAGCAGCATGTCACGCTGCACGCCGGCCGCATTGAGCTGGAACGCGTAGCCGGTGCGGCGATCGTGGTAGCTGTCGATCGCCACGACGACGGCGTCGGCGTTGATGTCGACGTCACGCCGCGTGAGCAGCCGGCGGATCTTCGCGGGATCGGGATCGTCGAGCCACACACCGACGTAGAGCGCCTGGTCGTCGTAGAGGATCGCGAACCGGGTGCCGACCGTGGCCTGCGCGCCGTCGATCGGGAAGCGCTGCGTGAAGTTGGCCTGCGTCGGCGCCGCCGCCCACGCGGCTTCGTCGAGGCGACCGTCGATGGTGACCGCACCATCGCGGCGGACCGCGCGGGCCTCGACGGATTGCGCCGTGGCGGGGCCGGTCGTCGCGATCGCGAGGACGCCGATGAATCCAACGAGACGGAGCATGCGCCACCTGGATCCTCGACCCCTCTCCCTGGTGGACCCCATCACGCGCGAAGCGTTGCAGAGTTTCCACCGGCGGCTCGAGTGCGAGCTTCCAGAAAGCAGCTGCGACAGCTGCGACACCGCGACGTGAAGCTCAGCCGCGAAAAAGTTCAGCGATCCCGTGAGACCGCGGACTTCTCCTCGTCGCGGGTCCGCGCGTGCTCGAGCAGGAGCGCGGTCACGCTGAGGCCGAGCTCGTCAGGGCCCGCGATCGCCGCCGGCGAGAACTCGAAGTGGCCGTCCCGCCAGTCGAGCAGCCGCATGAGGTGATCCTGCGGGCGCGGCGCGCCGTTGCCGGAGCCGTCCTCGACCTTCACGATCTTGCCCGCACTGATGAACACGCGCGCCATCTCGCTGTTGCGGATCACGAGCAGGATGCCCGACTTGCGCTCGAACTCGAGCAGCGAGAGCAGCGTGCCGAGGCTGATGTCCACGAGGTTCCCGCGCAGGCCCTGGCTGCTCGACGGCAGCGGCGCGGCGATCCGGTGCACGCGGATCACGAGCTCCTCGTCGAGGAACGGCCGGGGCACGTAGTCGCGGATGCCAGCGCGGAACGCCTCGAGCCGGCCCAGATCACCATCGTCGCCGACCAGGATCAGCGGCACGTCGCTCAGCGTGGTGTGCTCGCTCATCGCGTACGCGAGATCGATGCCCGTCATCGCGGCGAGCTGCGCCGCCGCGACCACGGCATCGGGCCGCCAGGCCGCGCACATCTCGATCGCCTCCGGCCCCGAGGCGACGGCGCTCACCTTGAAGCCGGCGGCTTCGAGGCAGCGCGCGATGCGGGTGCGCAGTGGTGGGTTCGGCTCGATGATGATCACCTGCGTGGCCCGCACGAGCCCGGGACTCGTGATCTCGGTGCGGAGGTTATCGATGTACGCGCGCAGCTTGAGGCGCGACGGCGTGTCCGAGCCGATCAGCTCGAACCCCATGCCGGGGTGCCGGCCGAGCACCTGCGCGGACGAGGGCGTCAGCATGTGCGCGACGCGGGCGCGCAGCGGCAACCAGGTCCCGTCCGGTAGGGTGACGCGGAGCTCGGTCTCCTCGCCGACCGGGAGCAGGGCCTCGGTGCGCACATAGATCCCGCGTGCCGAGAGGTCCTCGGTCTCCGCCTCGACGGCTCCGGACGGCCGGTCGAACTCGACGCGACAGCGGCTGACCAAGCGCTGGTCACGTCCTCGTCGCGCGTTCGACACTACCGAAAGTCTATCGAGGGCTGGAATTGTTGTCTTGTTTACACTGCCGGTCCCGACCACGTCCCTCCCGACCGGCCCAGAAACCTTCCTAGATCCGCACGGTTTGCGAAGGAACTGGTCGATGAGGCTTGCTCGGACCAAGATGTTTCAAGAATCTCTGAAGGAACACGGGACATCGAAAGGGAAGCCATGAGCCAGCTCGCAATCTCCGGTGCGGTGCTCGACCGCCTTGCTCACGTGAGCACCACGCGCGGCGCGCCCGCGCTCGCCGACAGGCTCGCGAGCCTCGATCGCTTCGTCCGCCAGGACCTGGTCGACTTCGAGGCCGAGCTGGTGGTGCTTCCGCGCGGTGCCCGCGTCATCCAGCAGGCGGCGCATCACCTGCTGGATCTTCGCGGCAAGCACCTGCGACCGCTGTGCGTCGCGATCGCGAGCCGGTTCGGCGAGGGCTTCACCGCGCAGGCGCGCGGCCTCGCCGTCGCCGTCGAGCTCGTGCACAGCGCGACGCTGCTCCACGATGACGTCGTCGATCTCGCCGAGCGTCGCCGCGGGCAGCCGTCGGCGGCCGTCGTCTACGGCAACGCGGCATCGATCTTCGCCGGTGACTGGTTGCTCGTCGCCGCGCTGCGCCGGATCTCGGCGACCGGCGTCGACGGCATGCTCGACAAGATGCTGACCGTGATCGACGAGATGATCCTCGCCGAGTCGGTCCAGCTCGAGCGCCGCGGCAAGCTCGGCCAGGAAGCCGAGCTGCGCGCCGCGTACTTCGAGATCGTCGAGGGCAAGACCGCCGCGCTGTTCCGGTGGGCGATGATCGCGGGCGCGCGCGCCGCGGGGCTCCCCGTCGCGTGCGAGACCGCGCTCGAGCGCTTCGGCCTCCACCTCGGGGTCGCGTTCCAGGCCGTCGACGACGAGCTCGACTTTGCGGAGAACACGGGCAAGGACCCGCTCGTCGACCTCCGCGAGGGCAAGATCACCTACCCGCTCGTGGGCGCGCTCGAGCGCGAGCCCGGCCTGCGCCCGCGGCTCGAGGCCCTGCTCGCCGACGAGTCGCCGCGCCGCGACGAGCTCGCCGCGATGGCGGCCGCGGTC
>JALZOI010000559.1 GCA_030857245.1 Myxococcota bacterium | reverse complement strand
CCGAGCAGGCGGGCGATCGTCCGACGCGGTTCGCCGGTGACGCCCGCACCGCGTTCCCCGCGATCCTCGCCCCGCTCGCCGACCGCTGGCTCGCCGTCGCGACGCCCTCGGGCGTGGCGGTCGCGGAGCTCGCGCTCGCGGGCGCCCGCGTCGACGTGGTCACGGACGGAGCGCCCACGTACATCCGGCCGTCGGAGGCCGAGGTGATGTACCCCGACGGCGTCCCCGGCGCCCTGCCCCGCCGCTGACGATCGGCGGGGGCACCTCGCCGTTGCTCCGGGTGGATCGGCGGTCTATCGTAGAGGGGCACTGAAGCTCGCGCTTGATGCGCGAGTGGGTGACTTCTACCGGAGGATGCGTGGACAGCACGACACCTGGCAGCGGCCCGAAGCAAGCTCTCCTCGATGAACTGACCGCCGAGCACAGGCGCCTGGACGAACAGGTCCAGCTCCTCGAACGCCGGCGTGCCCTGACGCCCACCGAGCAGGTGGAGATCAGCCGGCTGAAGAAGCAGAAGCTCCTGACCAAGGATCGGATCGCTCGCCTCGCCTGATCGGTCCTGCCCTGGCAAGCTTGCCCCGTGGAGCTCACGCCAGCGCTGCTCGAGAAGATGCGGACGGTCGGGCTCGAGCTCGATCGCACGGGAACATTCTGGCACGAGGGCACCTCGGTGACCCACCCGCGGCTCCGGCAGGCGCTCCTGCGCTGGCTGGACGTCCGCGAGGAGGACGGCCGGGACATCGTCCGGCTCGATGACAAGCGGTACGCCTACGTCGAGGTCGCCGATGCCCACCTGCGGGCCCTGTCGGCGCGCTGGGATGGCGACCGCTGCTTCGTGCTGTGGGACGACGACCAGGAGGAGGAGCTCGACTACGGCTCGCTGCGCCAGGCGCCTGACCACGCACTCTATGCGCGTGCACGCGGGCGCCTGCGCGGCCGGATCGCCGGTCCCGCGTACCACGCCGTCGCCGAGCACATCGTCGAGCACGGCGCTGGCTTCGCCGTCGTGGCGGGCGCGCAGCGCTGGCCCATCGTCGACGCGGCGTAGCCGCACGTTGACGCCGTAGCGCTCGTGAGCGGGACCCCTGTCGGAGATGGTCCCAACCTTGCTGTACCTCCTGTCATGAAGGTCCTCGCCAGCACGGTCGTCGCCCTGTTCGCAGGCTGTGCGAGCAACAACAACATCGCCGTCTCCGACGAGGAATATGACGATGTTGCGATGTCCCTCGCGTCCACCCTGCAGCCGGCCGGCGGCGGTGGCGAGCTCGGCGCGATGGTCGATGTGGGCGAGATCGCCCGTGGCGCGATGCCCGCCGGGTTCGCGCCCGATGGTGAGGGGACCCTCCACGGCAGCCACCGCGGGCTCGCGTACAGCTACGCCCTCGCGTGCCGGGACGCCAACAACCGCCCGGTCCAGCCGTGCGATGTGCGCACCGCCAACGCGGACGCGCGGGTGACGTGGTCGGGGCTGCTCGACCTCCCGAACCTGGTGACGGTGATCGAGCGCGACGGCACCTGGATCGTCAACGACATCACCGAAGCCGCCCTGCGCCTGGACGGCGAAGGGCACATGACGTACGAGACCCGGGTCGAGAACCCGGATCGCGGCACCACGACGAGCTACGAGCTCGCCTACCACGCGAGCCACCGCAACATCGTGCTCGGCCGCACCGAGCGCCACCCGCGCGGTGGCGTGGTGCTCTACGAGATCGAGGCGGAGCGCACGCGCACCGGCGCCAACGCGGAGGACACGCGCGACTTCGCGGTCGACGGCGAGCTGCGCTTCGCGGCGGGCGGGCGCGCGACGATCGTGCTCGATGGAACGCGCACGTACGACCTCGACCTCGTGACCGGCAGCGTCCTCCGCACCGACTGAAGGCGCGCGCCCGCGCCGGCCCACGTCGACAGCGCTGCCCCGTGCAGCGCTGTCCGCGTTTCGGACCGCTTTGGAGACGCGCCTCGCGGTGCGATCGTTGCTCGCGGGGCTGCTCTCCGGGCGCCGTCGACACGAGCCGCCACGCGGCTCCGCAGCGTTACGCTGGTCCACCGCTTGCTGTTTCTCTCGCCGGAGGCACGAGATGAGAGCAATTCTTCTAGGCGCCACGCTGCTCGCCATGTCCGCCTGCGCGAGCGACGACCCGGATCCGCGCGATCCGAACGATCCGGACGATCCCAACGACCCTGACGATCCGGTGCCGGATCAGGTCGAGCGCGACTATGACGAGGTCGCCGCGGCGATCGGTGCGAGCGCGCGCGGCGGTGAGATCGCCGCCCTCGCCGACGTCGCCCTCCTCGCCGAGGGCCAGACGCCTGCCGGCCTCACGGTGATCCAGGGCGATCACTTCACGAACGCGACCGGCCAGCGCGGCGGCGTGACCTTCGACTACGGCTTCCACTGCAACGACGACGCGGACGTCATCGTGCCGGTGTGCACCGGCAACGACAACCACGCGCACGTCGAGGTCAGGATGAGCGGCACGTTGACCATGGCCAACATGGCGATGGAGGGCATCGTGCGCGAGGGTGACTGGACGGTGCGTGACCTCCGCCTCGACCGCCCGCGGATCGGCGGCGATGGCGTGATGTCGTTCACCTCGCGGATCAGCGGCGCGACGCCGGCGACGTACACGCTCTCGTACGACGCCACGTTCGACCGCGTCCGCTTCACGACCGGCCAGCAGCTGCCGACCGAGGGCAGGATCGACCTGTCGATCGCGGCCCAGCGCACGCGCGGCACGGACGAGCGCACGTTCGCGGTGATCGGCACCATCCAGTTCGCGGCCGGCAACGCGGCCACGATCACGCTCGACGCCAACCGCCGCTACTCGCTCGACCTGACCACCGGCACGACGGTCCGGCTGTAGGGCGCGGGCCTCCGCGGTCCAGCGCGCCGTCGTCAGGAGCGTAGCCCTCGGGAGAACGCGCGCACGCGAGCCTCGCCCACCGGCGGACGCCGAGGACGACACCCATCGCGCAGCAGCCCACGGTGCGTCGAGCGTGCACGCGGTCTCCCGAGCGCTATGCCCCTGGCCCTATGCCCTACGGCTCTTACGGCTCCTAGGCGGCGGCCTGATCCTTGATGACGGCGACGATCTCGTCGTCCCGGAGGACCCGGTTGCCGCGCTTGGCGGCGCCGAGGACGGCGGCGACGAGCGCTTGCGTGGGCTCGTAGCCCCGCTTCTTCAGCCAGTAGACGACGTTCGACTCACCGGAGTAGTGGCCGATCTCGATCTCCTGCTCCTTGCCGAACATCCCGGCCGGGACGCCGGAGTAGATGCGGTCGGCGAGCCAGGCGTCGCCCTTCTTCTCGGCCTTGATGATCGCGGCGGCGTGGACGCCGGTGGCGGTGCGGAACGCGTCGGCGCCGGTCAGCGGGTACTGCGGGTGGATCGGCACGCGCGTCGCCTGCGACGCCGTCTTGCACCACAGCACGAGCTTCGTCAGGTCGTGCTCGGGCAGCTCGCCGAGCAGCTTGAGGTTGAGCAGGATCTGATCGAGGGCGGCGTTGCCGACGCGCTCGCCGATCCCCATCGCGGTGCCGTGGATCCGATCGGCGCCGTACTCGATGGCGAAGATCGAGTTGACGACGCCGAGGCCGCGATCGTTGTGACCGTGCCAGTCGATCCCGACGTCGGACCGGCCCATGCCCTCGAGCATGTTGCGCGTGAACTTGATCAGGTTCTTGATGCCATCGGGCGTCGCGTGGCCGACCGTGTCGCACAGGATCAGGCGCTGCGCGCCGTGCTCGATCGCCGTCGTGAACATCTTCGACAGGATCTCGGGGCGCGACCGGGTGGTGTCCTCGGTGACGTACCCGACCGGCAGGTTGTACCGGCGCGCGAGATCGATGGCGTCCGCCGACAGCTTGAGCATCCGGGGCAGATCCCAGTCCTCGGCGTACTGGCGGATCGGCGAGCTGCCGATGAAGCACAGCACTTCGATCTCGATGCCGACCTGCTGGGAGATGTCGACGATCGCCTGGACGTCGTTGATGTGCGTGCGAGCCGCGCACGCCGCCTTCACCTTCAGCCCGGCGGCCTTGATGTGCGCCGCGATCGTGGTGACGTCCTCGACCGCGCGCTTGCCCGCGCCCGGCAGGCCGATGTCCATGCAGTCGATGCCGAGGTCGTTCGTCAGCTCGACGAGGCGCAGCTTGTCCTCGATCGAGGGGTCGACCACCGATGGCGACTGGATGCCGTCGCGCAGGGTCTCGTCGAGGAACTGGATCTTCCGCTTCGACGCCAGCGGCGCGACCTTCTCGACGGAGTTCCAGTCGTAGATCAGCTCGTGGTCAGCCATCGCACACCTCTACATGAACGCGTGAAGGATCAGGATGACAACCGCGGTCGCACCGATCACGACACCGATCATCAGGAACCAGCCGAGCACGATCGCCGCCGCCGCGATCCCCACACCCACCGCCCACAACCAGTACCCCTGCGGCTCGCGGCGCGCGAGCGAGACCCCGGCCGCGAGCGCCGCCGCCACGAAGCCCGGCACGCTGAGCCGCCAGTCGGGCAGCTCCGACATCGGGCCGCCGCCGCGACCGTGCACGATCGCGACGATCAGGAACGACGCGACGCCGAGCACGAGCGCGAGCGCCGCGAGCTTGCGCTGGGCAAGCCACGGGCGATCGAGAGGTGTCAGGTGGGCGGGTCGCTGCAGGCTCAAGCGCGCACTATAGCCCGGGCGCCGCGGTTTACCTGTGTCCCGCGACCTGGCCCGGCGCGGCTCCGGTCAGGGCGCCAGCCCGAGCTGCCGGCGCAGCTCGACGTGGGCGGCGGAGTACGCGAACTCGACGAGATCACGGTCGAGATCCCCCACTTCCTTGGCCCCCGCGATGGCCGCCGGCACGTCACCGCACAGCAGCATGCCGGCCCGATCCGCGGTCCGGGAGAGGCCCCGCGCCCACAGCGACAGGTTGACGCCCTGGTCCCGCGACAGCAGCCGGAGCGCCGCCGCGCGCGCCTGCACCCGGGCCTGCGGCGGCAGCTTCGCGACGGCCTCCGCGGCCTTGCCGGCGAGCGGATCGTCGGCACCCACCGTCGACCCCGAGGCCTCGCGAAACACCGCCATCACGACGGCGCGGAGCACACGTCCGGGTCGCGAGGCGCCCACCGCGCGCCCGGGCCACAGGAACGTCATCGCCCGGACCAGCCGGAACACCAGCTCCGGCCGCTCGGGAGCTGTGAGC
>JALZOI010000079.1 GCA_030857245.1 Myxococcota bacterium | reverse complement strand
GGCCCACGACGCGGCCCTGCTGATCGCCCGGCTCCGCCGCCAGGTCGCGACGGCGCCCGACGTTCGCGGGGCGCTGCGAGCGGCGCTCGCACAGGCGAAGCTCGATGACGGCGCCTGCGGGCCCGCCGTGATGGGTAGCGATGGCGAGCTGACGCGCGAGCCGCTGGTGCTCGAGGTCGTCGGCGACCAGCTGGTCATCGCGCACTGAGCGCCGTGAGTCGACCCGGGCCCCCGGGGCGGCGGTGAGCTACACTGCGCGCGGGTGACCGCACGTAACCTCGCGCTCCACGTCGGGCTGTTCCTCACGACGTGCGTCACGACCTACCTCGCCGGCGGGGCGTACTTCGCCGCGACGCTGATGACGATCCTCGTCTGCCACGAGAGCGGTCACTACGTGCTCGGCCGGCTCCACGGCGTGCCGGTGTCGCTGCCGTACTTCATCCCGCTGCCGCCGAAGATCACGCTCGGCACGCTCGGCGCGGTGATCCGCATGGACCAGCCGATCACGGATCGCAACAAGCTGTTCGACGTCGGCGCTGCCGGCCCGATCGCGGGGCTCGTGGTCGCGATCCCGCTGCTCGTGATCGGGCTCCACCTCTCGACCGTCGGGCCGCCGGGACCGGGCTCGATGATCGAGGGCAACTCGATCCTCTACGCGCTGCTCAAGCTCGCCGTGTTCGGGCGCTGGCTGCCGGGCGAGGGCGTCGACGTCCAGCTCCATCCGATGGCGCTCGCGGCGTGGGTCGGGCTGCTCGTCACGATGATCAACCTGCTGCCGATCGGGCAGCTCGATGGCGGGCACGTCGCGCGCGCGGCGCTCGGCCAGAGTCACGAGAAGTGGTCGGGGCGGCTGCACCTCGTGCTGCCCGTCGTCGGGCTCGCGGTCGGTACGGTCATGCTGGTCGCGGCGCTCGATGCCGGCCGCGACCTCCTCGGCGCGCTGCGCTACGCCTCGCACGGGCTGATCCCGTGGATGCTGTGGGCGCTCATGCTCGCGCTCATGAAGCGCCAGGCCGGCGAGTACCACCCGCCGGTGAGCGACACCTTGCTGGATCCCCGCCGCCGCCGCGCGGCCATCCTCGTCCTCGTCGTGTTCCTGCTGATCGCGACGCCGGTGCCGTTCCGGCCGGTGTTGTAAGATGACCGACGTGGCCGAAGCCGCTGTCGCGAGGTGCCCGAAGTGTGGTGAGCCGCGCGACGAGGCGCGTGCCGCGTGCGCGAAGTGCGGGCTGTCGAACGACCGGATGGCGGCGTTCGAGCACGCCCGCGATGCGAACATTCCGGACGCGCTGACCGCGGCGTGGACCCGGACGCAGGCCCAGTGGGCCGACCCGGCGGCGCATGACGAGGTGCTCCGGCTCGTGACCCAGCACGATGCGTACGCGTGGGCGGCGGGCCAGTACCGCGAGGCCGGCCGGGCCCGCCCCGCCGATCCCGTGGCGCAGCGCCAGCTCGAGCGTGTCCGGCGCGCTGCGGAGGTCACGCTGCTGACGACCGCGACCACCCGCCAGAGCGCCACGCAGACGCCGTACCGGGCGACGATCGCGGTGCTCGGGCTGCTCGTGATCGCGGCGATCGCGGCCTTGATCTACGCGATGGCGCGCCGCGGTGCCGGCTCCGACGACCCGCCGCCGCCTCCACCTCCAGCCCAGTCCTCGACGAACTGAGGTAGGTTTCAGCGTGGCGCAGGTCGACTTCACCGAGCGGCAGCTGACGCTGAAGCTCGTCTATTACGGCCCGCCGCTGTCCGGCAAGACCAGCAACCTGCGCGTCCTCCACGGCGCCGTCGCCCAGCTCAACCGCGGGCGGCTGATGACGCTCGATACCCGCGACGACCGCACGCTGTTCTTCGACCTGCTGCCGATCTTCTTCCGCGCCTCGGGGTTCTCGTTCCGCATCAAGGTCTACACGGTGCCGGGGCAGCCCGTGCACGAGGCCACCCGCAGGGTCGTGCTCACCGGTGCTGACGGCGTGGTCTTCGTCGCGGACTCCCAGCCGGACCAGCGCGAGGCGAACCAGCAATCGTGGGACAGCCTCCGTGCGAACCTGAGCGCCCTCGAGCTCGACCAGCTGCCGGTCGTCGTCCAGTACAACAAGCGCGATCTCCCCGACGCCATCGCCCTGGCGACCGCCGATCATTTCGGAGACCCGGCGCGCCCCCTCCAGGAGGCCTGCGCGAAGCAGGGGGACGGGGTCGTCGCGACGTTCTTCGACCTGGTCGGGCGGAGCTGGGACTTCCTCGATCAGGATCTCAAGCTCACGGACAAGCTCGGCATCGACAGCGCGGCCTTCCGGCGTGCACTCGCGGACCACGTGGGGGGGCCGACGGTCACGGAACCTGGTAGAATTCCACGGTGAACCCAGGCGTCCTCGATGACGCGATCGAGCTGACCCGGCTGATCCCGGCCGCCGAGCTCGAAGAGCTCGTGGCGGCGATCACGCGGGCCCTCGACTGCAGCCTCGCGATCCACGACCTCGCGGGGCAGCGGATCGCGGGGACGCCGGAGGCCGGGGCGCCGCGCCAGCCATTCACCCACGACGGTGCGCTGGTCGCGCAGCTCGCCGCCAGCGGCACCGCCGCCGCCGCCGGCCTCGCGCTCGCGCACGAGACCCTCGGGCTGCTCGTCCATCACGCCCACGCGCGCGAGCTCGCGGCCGCGACGCACGAGGAGGCGATGCGGCTGACGTTCGCCGAGCTCACCGAGCACAACCTGCGGCTGCAGCGTGCGGTGTCCCGGCTCGAGGAGCTCGACCGGCTGAAGTCGAACTTCCTGGCGACGATGTCGCACGAGCTGCGGACCCCGCTGACCAGCGTGATCGGCTATGCGGAGATGATGTCGGAGGGGCTCGCCGGGCCGGTCTCGCCCGACCAGCGCGAGTACCTGACGACGATCCTCGGCAAGGCCGACCAGCTGCTCTCGCTCATCACCGCCGTGCTCGATGTCGCGTCGCTCGAGTCCGGTCAGCTCGCGATCGAGCGCTGCACCCTCTCGCTCGGTGAGCTCGTGGCGAACGAGGTGGCGACGTTCCAGCCGCAGGCCGGCCGCCGCGGCATCGCGATCCAGCTCGAGGCGTACGGCGAGACCGTCGTGTTCGGCGATCGCCGCAAGCTCCGCCAGATCGTGTCGAACTTGATCAGCAACGCCGTGAAGTTCACGCCGGATCGCGGGCGCGTCGGCGTCGCGGTGCACCCCGGTCCCCTCGAGCCGCACCTCGACACGCCGTCGGCGGTCCAGCTCGTCGTCACCGACTCAGGCATCGGGATTTCGCGTGATCAGGTGAGCAAGATCTTCGAACCGTTCTTCCAGGTCGACTCGTCGTCGACGCGCGCGTTCGGCGGCACGGGCCTCGGCCTGACGCTGGCGAAGGCCTACGTCGAGGCCCACGGCGGCCGGATCTGGGTCGACACCACCCCGGGCCAGGGCTCGACGTTCACCGCGACGTTCCCGACGCAGCCGGCGGAGTCGAAGTGATCACCGATCTCTCGATCGCGATCCCGGTCGCCACCGTGTGCGTGTTGATCTCGGCGTTCTGCTCGGGCACGGAGGTGGCGCTGTTCTCGCTGCGCCGGGTCGATCGCGAGCAGCTCGGGCGCTCGGTGCGCTCGTCCGACAAGCGGATCCTGCGCATGCTCGAGCGGCCGCGGCGGCTGATCGCGACCGTGCTGATCGGCAACCAGGCGTTCAACTCGCTGCTCGCGGTGATCACGCTGGCGACCGTGCTGCGGCTCCGCCCGGTGGAGTCGCTATGGCTGCTCGGCGCGATCGCGCTCGGCGTCGCGCTGCCGCTGATCGTGCTGATCTCCGAGGTCACCTCGAAGACGCTCGCCGCGAAGGGGCCGCTCGCGTGGTCGCGGGTGTGCGCCGCGCCGCTGGCGCTGTTCGCGTTCCTCGTCACGCCGGTCCGCATGATCGTGCAGTTCACGGCCGAGCTCCTGTTGCGCCCGCTCGGCGACCAGGTCCGCACCCGCCCGGCGCGCGACCTCTCCGAGGAGGAGTTCCGAAACCTGCTCGACGCCGGCTCCGCGCAGGGCCAGGTCGACGCCCGCGAGCGCCGCCTGATCCATCGCGTGTTCGAGTTCAACGACAAGAACGTCGGCCAGGTGATGACGCCGCGCGAGCGGATCTTCGCGCTCTCGTACGACCTGCCGATGCAGCGCCTCGTGAAGGAGGTCGCGGCGCGAGGGTTCTCGCGCGTGCCGATCTACCAGAAGTCGCTCGACAACGTGCGCGGCATCCTCAATGCCAAGGACCTCGTCCGCAACACCGCCGGCCAGCCGCTCGCCAAGCCGCTCGCCGAGCTGCTCCACGAGCCGCTGTTCGTGCCGCGGACCACGCCGGTCAAGCGCCTGTTCCTGACCTTCAAGCAGAAGAAGGTCCACATGGCCGTCGTCGTCAGCGAGTACGGCAAGGTGCTCGGCCTCGTCACCATGGACGATCTCCTCGCCCAGATCTTCGGCGTCCTGCGTGACGAGCGCGCCGAGCTCCAGAGCTCGATCCCCGGTCGCACCCGGCTCCGCACGCCGGTCGCGGGCGCGCGCACGGAGGGCGAGATCACCGGCCAGGTCGTCAAGGTCGACGTCGACACCGGCCCGGTGCCGCGCGCCGACGCGGACATCTCCGGCGACGTCGCCGGTCACGTCTCCGGCCGGATCGGCGGGCGTGACTCCCAGCCCGTGTTCGATGGCATCGTCGATCCGGAGCCGCCGCCCGGGCTGCGCCCGATCCACCCGCGCGACGAGGTCACGCCGCCCGCGATCGACATCAGCGAGCTCCTCGAGCGGGACCGGGAGAGCAAGCGGTCATGATGACCGTCCAGACCCTGGGCCTCGTGCTCGGCAGCTGCGTGATCGCGCAGGCGTTCTTCGTGAGCGCCGAGGTCGCGCTGTCGGCATGCGACCGCACCCAGCTCCGCGCCCGCGCTGCCGAGGGCAAGCCGAAGGCGGCTCGCGCCGAGCGCATGCTCGCGATCCCGCAGGTGACCCTCGCGACCACGCTCGTGGGCGCGAACCTGGCGATGCTGGTCGCGGTGCTCGCGATCGCGCTCGAGCTGGCGCGCCGCGGCGAGTCGCTGCTGTGGGCGCCGCTGTTCGCGGTCCCGCCGCTGCTCGTGCTCGGCCACCTCGTGCCGAAGGCGATCGTCCAGGCCCACGCCGACACGTTCGTCGACCGGGTCGCGAACCCGCTGCGGCTGATGTCGTTCGTGCTGCGGCCGATCGTCGCCATCGTCGGCGGCTACGCCGCGCTGCTCACCAAGCTGACCCGCACCGATCGCAAGAAGGCGTTCGTCACCCGCGACGAGCTCGCGTTGCTGATCGAGAGCGAGCCGCAGACCGACAAGCCCGAGATCAGCGCCGACGAGCGCGAGATGATCGCGAACGTCTTCGAGCTCTCCGAGTACAAGGTCGACGAGCTGATGGTGCCGCTCTCGGAGGTCACGTCGCTCCCCGAGGACGCGCCGATCCACGAGGCCGCCCTGGAGGTCGCCGACAAGCAGCACTCGCGGATGCCGATCTACCGCTCGCGGTTCGACGACGTGATCGGCATCGTCCACGTGTTCGACATCCTGCAGGCCGCGACGATCGGCGATGCGAAGGTGGTGGGCACCCTCGCGCACCCGCCGATCTACGTGCCCGAGACGATGAAGGCGAGCGATCTGCTGGTCCAGCTCCAGACCGAGCAGCAGCACCTGGCGATCGTCGTCAACGAGTACGGCAGCGCCGTCGGGATCTGCACGATCGAGGATCTGCTCGAGATCATCGTCGGCGACATCGATGACGAGTACGACACCGAGCCGTCGCCGATCCGCGCCGAGAAGCCGGGGGTGTGGCGCATCGAGGCGCGCACGAGCGTGGCGCGCGTCAACGCGGAGCTCGCGCTCGGCCTGCCCGAGAGCGAGGAGTACGAGACGATCGCCGGCCTGCTGATCGAGAAGTTCCGGCGGATCCCGGATCGCGGCGAGTCACTGACGCTGCCCGCGGCCGTGATCGAGGTCGTAGAGGCGACCGACCGCGCGATCGAGGCCGTGCGGATCACGAAGCGCAAGAAGTGACGTAGACGTCACGGTGGCGGGGTGCCGCCATGGCGGAGCACGAAGTCGTCGATCAGCGCGCGGGCGATGCTCAGCTTGCCCGGCACGCGCGGCAGCTCGTCGGCGGCGAACCAGCCGGCATCGAAGATCTCGGTGGCATCCGCGACGAGCTCGCCGCCGGCCCAGCTCGCGGTGAAGCCGATCATCAGCGAGCTGGTCAGCGGCCACGGCTGGCTGCCGAAGTAGCGGACGTCCTTGATCGCGATGCCGGCCTCCTCGCCGATCTCGCGGGCGACCGCCTCTTCGAGCGACTCGCCTACCTCGACGAAGCCGGCGAGCACGCTGTGAAAGGGCAGGGACGTGCGCGCGTTCCGGGCGAGCAGCGCGCGGCCGTCCTTCTCGACGAGCGCGATCACGGCGGGCGACAGCCGCGGGTACGCGCCGAGCTTGCACCGCTCGCACGTGCGGACCCGCTCCACCGCCGACGCCTGCGTCGGCCCGCCGCACCGGCCGCAGCACCGATGATCGCGGTCCCACGTCGCGAGGCCGAGGGCGCGGCTCGCGATCCCGAAGTCCTCGTCGGACAGCACGCCGAACAGCTGGCGCAGCGGCACCAGCTGGGTGTCGGGCAGGGCCGCCTCGACGAGGCGCCCGAAGCACGGCGTGCCGTCGAGCGTCCCGAGGTGGAGCCACGGCTCGTCGCCGATGGCGCCGGTCGGGATCGCCCCGCTGTCGACGCACAGCGCCTGACCGAGGATCGCGTAGAGCCGACCGCTGGTCGCGGACGTGGTGACGGCAGGAACGAACACGCTCCTGTGTAGCACCGCGCGCCGGCCTGACGCGGAGCGGCGCCGAGCGACCCATCGCGCGGGCATCCGAGCACGGTTTGTCTGCTAGATTCCGCGGCTCCGCGACGGGCGGGGGGCATGCCGCAGATCGTGGTCGAGAACCTCGCCAAGGCGTACCAGGTCGCCGAACGCCGGCCCGGGCTCTGGGGCGCCATGCGCGGGGTCGCGCGCCGGACCTACCGCACCGTCCGCGCGCTCGACGGCATCTCGTTCGCGATCGAGCCCGGCGAGCTGGTCGGCTACATCGGGCCGAACGGCGCGGGCAAGAGCACCACGGTGAAGGTGCTCGCCGGGATCCTGGTGCCCGACAGCGGGCGCTGCGAGGTGCGAGGCCGCGTGCCGTGGCAGCAGCGCGTCGCGCACGTCGCCGAGCTCGGCGTCGTGTTCGGCCAGCGCACCCAGCTGTGGTGGGACCTGCCGGTGATCGAGTCGTTCGAGCTGCTCCGTGACATCTACCGCGTGCCGGCGGGGCGCTACCTGCGCGCGCGCGACGAGCTGATCGCGGTACTCGACCTCGCCGCCCTGCTCGACGTGCCCGTGCGCCAGCTCTCGCTCGGCCAGCGCATGCGGTGCGATCTAGCGGCCGCGCTGCTCCACGAGCCGCCGATCCTGTTCCTCGACGAGCCCACGATCGGGCTCGATGCGATCTCGAAGCTCGCGGTTCGTGCGTTCGTGAAGCGGCTCAACCGCGACAACGGCGTCACCGTCGTGCTCACGACGCACGACATGGACGACATCGAGTCGCTGTGCACGAGGGTGATGGTGATCGGCGCCGGCAAGATCCTGTCGGATGGCTCGCTCGCGGAGCTGCGCGCCCGGGTGACACGCGAGCGCTGGCTGATCATCGATCTCGCCGACGGCGAGACCTGGACCGATGACGCCGAGGCCACGCTGATCCGCCGCGAGGCGAACCGCGTCTGCCTCGCGTTCGACCCCCAGGTCGTCGCGCCCGCCGAGCTGATCCGCCGCGTCACCAGTCGCCACGCCATCCTCGATCTGTTCGTCGAGAACCCGCCGATCGAGATGATCATCGCGCGGCTCTATGCGAGCCGCTCGGTGGAGCCGTGAGGCTGCGCCCGTACCGGGCGATCCTGAGCGCCCGGTTCCGCATGCTGCTGCAGTACCGCGCCGCGGCGATCGCGGGCGTGTGGACGCAGGTGTTCTTCGGCCTCGTCCTGATCATGGTGTACGAGGCGTTCTATGGCGCGGCGACGCCGGAGCTGCGCCCGATGACGCTGGCGCAGGTCGTCAGCTACGTGTGGCTCGGCCAGGCGCTGCTCGCGATGCTGCCGTGGAACGCCGATGCGGAGGTCCGCGCGATGGTGCGCTCGGGTGCCGTGGCCTACGAGCTGTGCCGGCCCGTGGATCTCTACAGCCTGTGGTTCGCGCGCGCGGTCGCGCTGCGCACCGCGCCGACGGTGCTGCGCGCCGCGCCGCTGGCGGTGTTCGCGATCATCGTGCTCCCGCTGATCGGCCTCCCGGAGTGGCAGCTGCAGCCGCCCAGCCTCCGAGGTGGAGTCGGGTTCGCGTGCGCGCTGGTCGGCGCGCTCGCGCTGTCGTGTGCGATCACGACGCTGATCAACATCAGCCTGCTGTGGACGCTGAGCGGGGACGGCGTCGTGATGATCGCCACCACCGCGGTCGCGTTCTGCTCGGGCCTGGTCATCCCGCTGCCGCTGTTCCCGGACTGGGCGCAGCCGGTGCTCGGCTGGCTGCCGTTCGCGGGCATCGCGGATCTCCCGTTCCGGGTCTACAACGGCGACATCCCGAGCTCGGACCTCCCGCTCGTGCTCGCGCGCCAGCTCGGCTGGACGATCGTGCTCGTCGCGCTCGGGCGGCGGCTCCTCGCCAACGGCATGCGGCGCCTCGTGGTGCAGGGCGGATGACCGGCCTCCGGCTCTACGCGCGCTACATCGCGGTCTCGATCCGGAGCCAGCTCCAGTATCGCGCGTCGGTGGTCATGCAGTCGATCGGCGCCTTCCTGATCACGGTGGTGGAGTTCCTCGGGATGTGGGCGCTGTTCGACCGGTTCGGCCAGGTCCGCGGGTGGCGCCTCGAGGAGGTGGCGCTGTTCTACGGGATGATCTCGATCTCGTGGTCGCTGTGCGATGCGATCGGGCGTGGCTTCGAGACCTTCGGCGCCATCGTCAAGGCCGGCGACTTCGATCGCCTGCTGCTGCGGCCGCGCTCGACGGTGCTGCAGCTCCTCGGGCACGAGCTGACGCTGCGTCGGATCGGGCGATTCGTGCAGGGCGTCGCGGTCCTCACGTATGCCATCACGGCGCTCGACCTCGACTGGACGGCGGGGCGCGCACTGCTGCTGGCCGGCGCGATCGGCGGCGCCGTCTGCGTGTTCCTCGGGCTCATCATCCTGCAGGCCACCACGGCGTTCTGGACCACGGAGACGCTCGAGGTCTGGCACGCGTTCACGTACGGCGGCGTGACCATGGGGCAGTATCCGCTGTCGATCTACCGGCCGTGGTTGCGCGACCTGTTCACGTACGTGATCCCGCTCGGCTGCGTCACGTACCTGCCCGGCATCGCGATCCTCGGGCGCGCCGATCCGCTCGGCACGCCGGTGATCGCACAGTGGCTCGCGCCGCTCGCCGGCCCCGCGTTCCTCGCCGTGGCGCTGCTGCTGTGGCGCGTCGGTGTCCGGCACTACCGCTCCACCGGCAGCTGAGCCTCGCCCACGCACGCCGCGCGGGGCGGCGGTCCGTGCAGCAGTCCGTACGACGGCACGCAGCAGCCGGTACGGCACTATGCTACGAACCCTGCCGTGGATCGTCACCAGCTGCTCGACGTGCTCGCCGCGGTGCGCGAGGGCACGCTCAGCCCCGACGCTGCGGCCCGCCAGATCGGCGAGCTGCCCTTCGCCGAGGTCGCACATGCCGTCGGCACCACCGTCATCGATCACCATCGCGAGCTGCGCACCGGCATGCCCGAGCTCGTGTTCGGCGCCGGCAAGACGCCCGATCAGATCGCGGCGGCGATGCGCGAGCTCGCGTCGCGGGGCGGCTGCGCCCTCGCGACCCGCGTCGATCCCGTCAAGGCCGCGGCGGTCCGCGCGCTGCTGCCCGAGGTCGCCGTCCACGAGCTCGCGCGGATCCTCACGCTCGGCACGCCGGTGGGCCGGCCGCCGGCGGCGCGGATCAGCGTCGTGTGCGCGGGCACGAGCGATCTGCCGGTCGCCGAGGAGGCCGCGCTCGTCGCCGAGTTCCTCGGTGCGCCGGTCACCCGGGTCAGCGATGTCGGCGTGGCGGGCCTCCATCGCCTGCTCGCGCGGCTCGACACGATCCGCGAGGGAGAGATCGTGATCGCGGTCGCCGGCATGGAGGCCGCGCTGCCCTCGGTGCTCGGCGGGCTCGTCGATCGCCCGATGATCGCCGTCCCGACCAGCATCGGCTACGGCGTCGCGCTCGACGGGCTGGTCGCGCTCGGTGCGATGCTGACCTCGTGCGCGCCGGGGATCACCGTCGTCAACATCGACAACGGCGTCGGCGCCGCCGTCGCCGCCGTGCGGATCGCGCGGCTCGGGGGCTCGCGATGAGCCAGCTGCGCGGGCTGCACCTCCACATCGACTGCGCGAGCGGCGCCGCCGGGGACATGATGCTCGGCGCGCTGATCGACCTCGGCGTGCCCGTCGACGTGATCGGCGCGGCGCTCGACGCGATCGGTGCCGGCCGCCACCGGCTGCGGATCGCGCGGGTCGTGAAGCACGGGATCGCGAGCGTGGATCTCACGGTCGATACGGGCGGCGAGCTCGCCGGAGTCGGGCGGCACGAGCACGCGGCGCACGCGCCGCGGCCGGCGACGCGCCCGCGGATCCACGTGCACAGCCATGCGTCGCGGGATCACGCGCATGACCACGTCGTGCATGCGCCGGGGCATGCGCCTGTCGATCACGGTCACGACCATGCGCACGATCACGGCCCCGCGCACGACCACACGCACGATCACGGGCCCGCGCGCGACCACGCGCACTATCACTACGGCGACATCCGCCAGCGGATCGTCGATGCCCCGCTGCCACCCGGCACGCTGCGCCGCGCGCTCGACATCTTCGACCGGCTCGCGCGCGCCGAGGCCAAGCTGCACGGCACGACCGTCGAGCTCGTCGCCTTGCACGAGGTCGGCGCGCTCGACTCGGTCGTCGACATCGTCGGGACGGCGGCCGCGCTGGACTGGCTCGATCCCGCGGCGGTGACGTGCACGAGCGTCGCGATGGGGCACGGCACGCTCCACTGCGCGCACGGCGTGATGCCGGTGCCGGCACCCGCGGCGCTCGAGGTGCTGCGCGATGCCGGCGGCGTGATGGCCGATGGCGGCCTGGCGCGCGAGCTGTGCACGCCGACCGGCGCCGCGATCCTCGCCGCCACCGTCACGCAGTGGACGGGGCCGCCGACCGGGCGCCCCGTCGCGATCGGGTGGGGCGCCGGGGACAGCGATCTCGCGGACCGCGCGAACGTGGTGCGCGTCGTCGCGCTCGCTCCGCAGACCCTGCCCGCCGACGCCGTCTGGCAGCTCGAGGCGAACCTCGATGACATGAGCCCCGAGCTATGCGGCCCCGCGGCGGAGGCCGTGTTCGCGGCGGGCGCGCTCGACGTCTGGTGGTCCCCGATCACGATGAAGAAGGGCCGGCCGGCCCTCGTGCTGTCGGCGCTGGTCCCGGACGCCGCCAAGGCTGCGGTGGTGACGGCGATCCTGCGCGAGACCACGACGATCGGCGTGCGCTATGCGCGGGTCGAGCGCACGGTGCTGGCGCGCCGGACGGTCGAGGTGGCGACCCGCTACGGCACGATCCCGGTGAAGGTCGCGGCGGATGGCGCGACCGTCATGAACGCGGCCCCCGAGTACGAGGCGTGCGCCGCCGCCGCGAAGCAGCATGGGGTCCCGGTGAAGCTCGTGTTCGCGGCCGCGCTCGCCGCCTTCGACCGCGGCTGACCGCCCGTCGCTCGGGGACCGGCGTGGTACGGTCGCCGCGCGTGGACGTGGCAACGATCGTCGTGCTGGGCGGCAGCGAGCAGGAGCGCGCTCAGCTGGTGGCTCAGCTCGCCTCGAGCGGGCTCCAGGCGATCCCCGCGACCCGGCTCCCGGTCGCCGAGGGCCTCCCCGCGTTGTTCGTGATCACCGGCTCCGAGGTCGCGCACCTCGTCGCCGAGGCCCGTGACGTGCCCGCGCTCGCCGACGTGCCGATCCTCGCGGTCGTGCCCGCGATCCCGCCGACCGCGGTGGCCGAGGCGCTCGCCGCCGGTGCGACCGACGTCGCCCGGCTGCCCGTCCCGTCGTCGATCCTCTCGACGCGCTGCCGCAACATGATCAAGCTCGCGCGGCGCGACGCCGCCGGCGCGCTCGCCCTCGCGAAGATCAATGACGTGCTGACGTCGGATGGCGATGACGCCAAGGCGCTGATCCAGGTGCTGGCGATCACGGCGGGCCTGCTCGGCTTCGAGCGCGCCTCGCTGATCGCGCACATCGAGGGCTCCGACCACGCGTTCGTGATCGCGGCGAACGATGCCGATCCGCTCGCGCGGTTCACGCTCGCGATCTCCCAGTATCCGGAGGTCGCCGAGGCGATCCGCACGCTGCAGCCCGTGCTGATCGACGACGTGCTGTTTCACCCGCTCACGTCGTCGATCGCGGACATGCTGTCGTCGCGCCGCGTCCGCGCGATGGCGGTGCTGCCGGTGCAGTGGCGCGGCCGCCCGCTCGGCGTGATCCTGCTCCGCAAGCGCAACCCGGGCGTCCACCACATGGGCGCCCGCGGCCTCGATCTCGGGCGCCTGATCGCGAGCATCACCGCCGCTCACCTCCGGCACGGCGCGGTGCTCGAGAGCCTGCGCGATCAGACCCACCGGATCTCGCGAGCGCGCTACGAGGCCGAGCGCCGGCTCCGCGGCATCGACTCGCTGAAGGAGCACTTCGAGGCCGGCGCGGACGGCGTGGTCGTGCTCGATGACGCCGGGCGGATCCTGTTCGTCAACCGCGCTGCCGAGCGGATCACCGGGTTCGCGCGCGACGGCCTGCTCGGCACCGAGCTGGTCGACCTGGTCGCCAGCAACGACGAGCGCACCCAGATCTCCGACACCGTGGCGCGCGTGCTCGCGGGCGCCAACGTCGACGCGTTCGACCTCCAGCTGTCGACGACCTCCGGCGCGCCGGTGTGGGTCTCGGTGTCGACGTCGACGGTGCTCGCGGGCACCGGCGCGATCATCCTCGCGTTCCGCGACGTCACCGCGGAGCGCGCGCTCGAGCACGAGCTGCGCTCGACCAAGGAGTTCCTCGAGCGGCTGATCGACTCGACCGTCGATGCGATCATCGCATCCGATCTGAGCGGCATCATCATCCTGTTCAACCAGGGCGCCGAGCGGCTGTTCGGCTACCGCGCGCGCGACGTGATCGGCACGCTCGCGGTGGCGAGCCTCTACGAGGAGGGCGGGGCGAAGCAGATCATGCGCATGCTGCGCTCCACGTCGTACGGCGGCGTCGGCCGGCTCGAGCAGACCCGCCGCGAGGTGCGGATCTCGTCGGGCGAGATCGTGCCGGTCAGCATGACGGCCTCGATCGTCTACGAGGGCGAGCACGAGGTCGCGAGCGTCGGCATCCTCACCGACCTCCGCGAGCGCATCCGCATGGAGCAGCGGCTCCTCGACGCGCAGCAGAAGCTGCAGCTCTCGGAGAAGCAGGCGCTCGTGGCCGAGCTCGCCGGCGCGGCGGCCCACGAGCTCAACCAGCCGCTGACGTCGATCATGGGCTACGCGCAGCTGATCGAGCGACAGAGCGCGAAGGACGCCGCGCACCTGCGTGCCGTCGGCGTGATCCTCTCGGAGGCCGACCGGATGGCCGGGATCGTCAAGAAGATCGGCAAGATCACCAAGTACGAGACCACGGACTACGTGGGCACCGCGCGCATGCTCGACCTCAACCGCGCGGCGTCGGAGAGTGAGCCGGCGATCCCGGTCCAGTCGGCCGACGAGACCCAGACCGGCGAGTTCCACGCGGTGACCCCGGGCACCGAGCGCATCATGCACCCGAGCCTCGCCGATCTTACCGACCTCGGCGACGACCGTAGCGATCACAAGGGTGGCAAGCCGTGACCGTCACCAGCCCGGCGTCCGACGCCCAGCTCGCGGCGCTGCAGGCCCTCGCCGTCGAGCTCGGTCGCGCGACCTCGGAACCCACGCTGGTCGAGCGCGCCCTCGACGTGCTCGGCACCCTGCTACCGGGCCGCGCGCTGTGCGTGCGGGTCATCGATCTGCGCAGCCGCGAGCCCGCGCGGGTCTACGTGCGCGGCGCGGCGGTCCGCGACGGCCTCGCCGGCGATGGCATCACGAGCACCGAGACCGCGGTCACCGAGGCTCGACTCAAGAGCGCCGTGGCCGCGAGCGCGCGCCTGCTCGTGCGGGATCGCTGGGACTCGCCGTTCACCGGCGTGGCCACGGGGTTCGCCCTGCCGCTCGCGGCATCGGGCGAGCTCTACGGCGTGCTCGACATCGGCTACGCGCCGGGCAGCGATACGCGGGGTGTCGACGAGCCCGCGATCCGCACCTTCGCCATCCACCTCGCCGTCGCGCTGCGCACGATCAAGCTGCAGGACGACGCGCTCGGCCTCCGTGACTACCAGGCGCGCCTGCTCGAGAGCGCGAACGCGTTGATCCTCGGGATCGATCGGAGCTGGCGCATCACGGTGTGCAACCGCGCGATGCTCGAGCTCACCGGCTTCGGCCGCGACGAGGTGCTCGGCCGCGACGTCCGCGACTTCATCCCGAGCGAGCAGCGCCAGTTCCTGACGAGCGCCTTCGCCGCGGCGCTGGTCGGCCAGCACCACAGCGCGGTGACCATCGCGCTGCCGACCCGCGCGGGCGGCTCGGTCCGCACGGTGTGGAGCATCGCGCCCGTCGGGCGGGCCGGTGCGCCGGGTGGGCCGATCGAGGCAGTCGTCGCGATCGGCCAGGACCAGTCCAAGATCGAAGCCCTGCAGCAGCAGATCGTCCGGGCCGAGCGGCTCGCCACGCTCGGCGAGCTGGCCGCTGGCGTGGTCCACGAGCTCAACAACCCGCTGACGTCGATCACGGTCTATGCCGAGTACCTGTCGCGCAAGTTCGAGTCCCAGGGCGCCGAGCCCACCGACCTCGAGAAGCTGCGGCGGATCGGGGCGAGCGCCCAGCGCATCCTGCGGTTCTCGCGAGATCTCGTACAGTACGCGCGGCCCTCGGGACGTCACCTCGAGACCGTCGATCTCGCCGGGGTGGTCCGGCAGTCGGTGTCGATCTGCGAGCACCTCGTGGAGCGGGGCGGGATCACTCTCGACATCGAGGTCGATCCCGAGCTGCCGGTGATCCAGGCGATCGCGGGTCAGCTCGAGCAGGTGCTGATCAACCTCATCACCAACGCCGTCCACGCCGTCGAGAACGGGGGCCGCGTCATCGTGCGCGCCCAGATCGAGGGTCCGTCGACGGTGGTGCTCGAGGTCGCGGACTCGGGCCCCGGGATCTCCGTTCCCGACCGCGAGAAGATCTTCGAGCCGTTCTTCACGACCAAGCCAGATGGCAAGGGCACCGGCCTCGGGCTGCCGATCGTGCGCAACATCGTCGATCAGCATCGCGGGGAGATCTCCATCACCGCGTCCGATCTCGGCGGTGCGGCGTTCCGCGTCGTGCTCCCCGTGCTCTGAAACGCAGGTGATCTCGGGGACGTCCGCTTCTCGGACAGAAAGGTTGCGCGATCGATCAAAGCGCGTAGTGTGACTCCAGCACATGAAGCCGGAAGTCCTCCTCGAGCTCCTCGAGAACGCCGCTGATCAGCTCGGGATCCGCGTCACGTACGAGCCGCTCCAGTCGAGCGTCGTCAACGGCGGCCTGTGTCGCGTGAAGGGCGAGTACCGGATCATCGTGGACAAGCGCGCGACGGCCGAGGAGCGTGTCGTGACCGTCGCGACCGCGATCAACACCGCGGTCGCTGCCCACGGCGGCGCCCCGCGCCTGGACGAGCTCGAGCTGCCGCAGAAGGTCCGCGACGTGCTCCGTACGTACGACGCGACCACGAAGTCCGGCCGCATCCGCGCGGCCTGAGACTCGCGAGCGCGCGGCTCGTCGCGGCTCATCGCGATCCGGCCGCGGCGCGCTATAACGTGCCGGTGCCTCGCCTCGCGCTGTTGATCCTCGCGGTCGTCGTCCTCGGCGGCGCGGCCGGCTGCAGCCACCGCGAGTCCGCGAAGCACGTCGAGCTCGACCTGATCCGCGTGCTCGGCGATGCGCGGATGCGGACCGATACCGTCGGCGCCGGCACGTTCACCGACACCGCGACGTTCGTCATCGTCGACGCCGAGAACGCGGCGAAGACGGGCGCGTACGTCACGCTCGGAGGCTCGCTGACGGATGGGAGCGGCGCCGTCACCGGCCCGCTCAAGCCGCAGTCGCTGTGGGTCCCCGCCGGCGAGGTCCGCACGTTCGCGCTGGTCGATGCGGCGCGCCAGCCGCGGCCGGGCGCGACCTCGGCGAAGATCGAGGTGCGCGGCGCGCTGATCGCCGATCCGCCGCAGGCTCGCATCGAGGATCTCCACCGCTTCGACGACGCCGGCAAGATCGTGGTGCAGGCCTCGCTGGTCAATGACGCGCCGCGCGCGGGCCAGGTCCTCGTGATCGCCGCGTTCCACGAGCGCGATGGCCGGCCGATGACGCGGCCGTTCTCGCTCGTGCACATCGGCCCGAAGCGGCGCACGACCGTGCAGTTCGTCGGCCCGCCGGGCTCGGTGCGCGGGACGATCTTCGTGGGCGAAGAGACGTACTAGGGCCCGTTCAGACCCGGTTGGCGAGGCCACCGAGGTAGGGATCGTTCGCGACCAGATCCGTGAGCAGCTCGCGGAGGTCGGCGCGCTCGGCCGCATCGAGCTCGGGGCCGGCGGCGGCGTCGACGAGCTGCTCGATCGCCTCGCGCGCCGTCAGCCGCCCGGCGGCGACCTCGGCGGACATCGCCTCGATCTCGCCGGAGCGCATCGCACCCGACATCCGCTCGATCCCGGCATCTGCCGCGACGCCACGCGCGGCCTCGGCGCCGCTCGCCGCATCGGCACCCGCGGTCGCGTCGAC
>JALZOI010000558.1:4169-5207 GCA_030857245.1 Myxococcota bacterium | reverse complement strand
GATGTGGGGCATCTCTACGCCGACCTCGCCCGCGATGAGCCGGGCGGAATGCTTGCCGCCGCGACGGCACGGGCTGAGGCCCAATGCCTGCGCCTCGCCGTCACGTACGCCCTTCTCGACGGGGAGAGGGCGATAGCCCCCGCCCATCTCGACGCGGCTCACGCGGTGTGGCACTACGCCCGTGCTTCGTCCTCTCGCCTGTTCTCCGGGAAGGTCGGCGACCCGACCGCCGACCGGATCCTCACCGCCCTACGGGATGCCGCGCCCGAAGGCTTGGATCGGTCGGCGCTTCATCGCTTGTTCGGCCGGCACGCAAAGGGGGACGTGCTCGATCGGGTGCTTGGCGATCTCGCCAGCCGCGAGCTCGTCGAGACAGTGGATGAGCCCACCGACGGCCGACCTCGGACAGTCACCTACGCGACCCAGCCGTCCGTTGCACTGCGAACGAAGCGATGAAAGCGAAGGAACCCCCTTCGTTCGCATCCTTCGCAGCCCCGATACATCGCTTACTTCGTTCGTTCGCACTTGCTGCAAGGAGCGCTTCACGTCGCGATAGATGCCCTCCGACGGCGGGACACCTGATCCGGCCTACAACGTCAGTTGCAACCCTGTTACGCCGCGAACCAGCGGGCGAGCTTCCCGAGGATCTCGACTTGGTCAACGTCCGTGAGCCCCTCGAGCATCAGGAGCAGCTGCTCGACCACGATCGCCCACCCGCCGATGACGTCGACGACAGAGTGCTCGTTGAGCATGCTTCCGATCGCCTCGTCCGCTCCCGCGTCGTCGTCCGACCGTGCTCGGATCAGGAGGGCAACAACGGTGCGGGCTGTCTCGATGAGCTCGGGCGGGTACGGGTCGGCAGCGGAGGCGTTCTCGCTCATCTCGTCAGCCTGTCCCGCACCGCCGCCTCCGCCCGGACACCGGGGATGATCACGAACGGTTCCTGAGCGAGGGCGCGAGCGAGCTTCTCGACCTGACCCTGCCGGCCGTGCGTGTGTTGGTCATGTCGTCTCCCCTACTCGATTGCCGTGACCCCTT
>JALZOI010000558.1:2630-4159 GCA_030857245.1 Myxococcota bacterium | reverse complement strand
ATGTACTGTGTGTCTTGGGCCTAAGTCAAGAGGCGATTCGGCCGTAGTCTCCGGTCGTGGGAAGGAAGGTTGATGTGGAGCACCTCGTAGGTGCGGCAGAGATCGCCGAACGTCTCGGCTGGTCCCACCCCCAGAACGTTCACACCATGCGGCGCCGGCACCCCGAGTTCCCCGCACCGGTCGCAAGCCTGCGCCAGGCGCACGTGTGGAACTGGCTCGACGTCGAGGCATGGGCCAAGGCCACAGGGCGGCTCTCGTGAGCGACACCGCCAAGCGCAAGCCCCGCTCACGGGCCAACGGCGAGGGCACCGTGTACGCGCTGCCCAACGGCCGCCACCAGGCTCAGGCGGTCGTCGGATGGAACGGCACCAAGCACGTGTACAAGCGCCGGACGTTTGACACGGTGAAGGAGGCGCGGGTCTGGCTGGTCGAGGTCAAGGCCGCCCTCACCAACGGGCTTTGCGTGCCAGACGACAAGAGGACGGTCGACTCGTGGCTGACGGATTGGCTGTCGACGCTGCCCGGCAAGGTGTCGGCCGGGACCGTCGGCGCCTACGAGGCCCGAGCACGCAACTACATCAAGCCGCACCTCGGCGGAATCTCGCTGCGGAAGCTCACGCCGCGCCGTGTCTCGACCTGGCTCGCCGACCTCAGCTCCGCCGGACTGTCGCCGAGCACCTGCCAAGGCGCCTACTCGACCCTGCGCCGCGCACTGACCATCGCCCAACAGGAGGGCCTCCTGTCCCGCAACGTGGCCGCCATCACCGACGGACCCCGCACCGACGGCCGCACTGCCCGCTGGACGACACCTGACGAGGTCACGGCGCTGCTCCGAGCGACCCGCCCGCCAAGCCAGGCCCGACGGGGTCGGCCTCCCAAGTCTGAGCGGCTCGCCGTCGCCGTGTCCATCCTCGCCGGTACCGGCGTCCGCCGGGGCGAGCTCCTCGGCCTCAAGTGGGACGACCTCGAGCTCGAGGCTGACCGGCCGACGGTGACGATCCGCCGTCAGGTGGTGCGCCGCCCCCAGGCCGGACTCGTGCTCGACGAGACCAAGACCGGCAAGACACGCACGCTCCCACTCCCGGCCTTCGTGGTCGACGCCCTCCGCGACCACCGCCGGGTGCAGGCAGCCGAGCGGCTCGCCGTCGGCCCGCTGTGGATCGATAACGACCTCGTCATCGCCACCGAGGATGGGCAGCCAGTCGACCCGCGGAACCTCAGCAAGGCCCTCGAACGCTTGGCGAAGCGGGCAGGCATCGCGCACGTCAACCCGCACGCTCTCCGTCACGGTGCCGTGTCCTTGCTGCTCGTCCAAGGCGTGTCGCTGGAGATCGCTTCGGAAATCGCTGGGCACAGCAGCATCCGGGTCACAAAGGATGTATACGGGCATCTGCTGACCGAGCATCTTTCGGTCGCGGCCGACGCGTTCGATCGGGCGTTCCGTCCGGCAGCAGGGGATCGATAGTCGGTTCCGCAGCCCGTTCCGGCACGAGCGCGAGCCGCAGCCTCGAGGGCCGCCTACTGCGGAC
>JALZOI010000558.1:0-2620 GCA_030857245.1 Myxococcota bacterium | reverse complement strand
ACGCTCCAGTCGCCGTCGGCGCTGACCTCGATGATCCGCGGTCCCGGCGGAAAGTTGCGGACCCCGTCGTAGGGGCCGATCTCGTTGACCACGAGGTCGGCGTCGTTGGTGCCGTAGCTCCAGATGGCGAAGTTCGACTGGCCGTTGTGTGTCAGTCGAGCAGCGCTGGCACTCCCGGAGTAGGCCAGGACATCGTCACCTCTGCCGGCGACCGGCCCGCTGAACGCTCGAGCCGTCGAGAGGGGTCGGATCGTGATGGTCCATGACCCGTCGGACACGATCTCCAGGGCGTTGGAGTCGCCGTCGTCGAACAGGGGACGATCGATGAGCACCGTTCCGGAGTAGGCGCCGATCTCGTTGACGAGAAGGTCGCCGCGCACACCGTTACGTCGCTCCCAGACCTGGAAGTTGCTACTGCCACCGGTGTTCGAGATGTCGGCGACGACGGGCTCACCGGCCCGCGGCTTCGTGAACGAAGGGATCTGGCTCCCGGTGCCGGAGAGTTGCGTCCAGCCTGCCGGCAACGGGCACGTCGGATCGACTGCCTGCGCTCGAGTGAAGTACTCGCCACTCGCCGCCAGGAAGGATGCGAGGGCAAGGTCGCCCCGGGTCAGGATCACGCTTGCCCAGTAGTCGCGGCCCGCCGAATCGCTCGGCCGATGGAGCAGCGACTGGTAGAGCGCGTCGACACGTCGGTTCCGCTTCTCGCGCGACTGGTAGAAGTCGGCGGCGACCGCCCGCCGACCGACCTGGGTGGATCGTGCCACCCAGTACGCCACGCCGGCGTCGTCGGGCTGACGCTCGAGGAGCTGTGTGTAGAGCAGCCGCACCCATCCGTCGACGGTGCTGCCGGCCGAGGCGAAGTGCTCGTCGCTCGAGTAGAAGAACGCTGCGACGGACACCACCGGCTCGCCGTTGCGCATCCGGTCGATCCAGAAGCTCCGACCGCTCGAGTCCGCGGGCCGGCCGAACACATCCATGTAGAAGCGGTCGACGATGCGGGCGATCCATTCGTCGCTGCTCGCGAGGATGGCGGCGTACTGCTCGCGTGGCAGACCACCGTCAAGCCTCGTGCCCCAGTACAGGACACTGGCGTTGTCGACCTCGCGGCCGAGGAAGTCCTGGAACGTGGCGTTGACGAACCGCTCGTTCGGCGAGCAAGACCGTGGACCGTTCGCGGCGTGGGCGGCCGATGGCGCCAGGCCCGCAGCTACGAGCCCGAGCACGAGCAGGGATCGGGTGAGCAGTCTCATCGGGCACCCCCGGTAGCCGGCGACTGCTCCCGAACCTAGACGTCCCGTCGCCGAGCTCGCCGGGGTGCGGCTGGTCGACCTCGGCGTGAGGCAGGAACGCACTCGGTGGCGTCTTGGACTAGTGCCGCGACCGGGAACCTTCGCCCGGTAGCTGGCAGGAGTCGCGCGGGTGGTCGCGAATCTTCTGAGCAACGCTGTGTCGCTCAGGAGGTGCTCGTGCGCGAGGGGATCAAGGTCAGGGAGATCAGCAACGAGGAGGGCCAGAAGCTCCTTCGGATCGTGCGCCGGTCGTCGGGGTCGGTGGTGACGTGGCGGCGGGCGCAGATGGTGCTTCTGTCGGCGCAGGGCATGGACGTCGCCCAGATCGCCAAGGTCGCTTTCACCAGCGACGACCGGGTGCGGGAGGTGCTGCACAATTTCAATGACGACGGGTTCGAGTCGCTGTACCCGAAGTACGCCGGTGGCCGGCCGCCGACGTTCACGCTGCCGCAGCGTCAGGCGGTCAAGAAGATCGCGTTGGCCCGCCCGATCGATCGCGGCATGCCGTTCTCGACCTGGTCGCTCAGCAAGCTCGCTGAGTTCCTGGTCGCTGAGGGGGTGGTCGACGACATCAGCCATGAGGGCCTGCGGGTTCTGCTCCGAGAGGAGGGCGTGTCGTTTCAAGTGATCAAGACCTGGAAGCAGTCCAACGACCCGGACTTCGAAGCGAAGAAGAACCGGGTGCTCGAGCTCTACGACATCGCTGACGGCAAGGCCGAACCGGGCGACGGCGACCCGACAGTGATCTTCTGCATGGACGAGTTCGGGCCCCTGAACCTGCTCCCCCGGCCCGGCAAGCAGTGGGCCCCGACGGCCACGAAAGCAACCAAGGGCGCCGGCGATGGTCCGAGGCGTCGGCGACGGCGTGCGACCTACAACCGCAATGACGGTGTCCGTCACCTCCTCGCCGCCTACGACCTCGGCAAGGACAAGATCTACGGGCATATCAAGATCACCAAGAACCGGACGAAGTTCCTCGAGTTCTGTCGCTACCTGCGGTCGCTGTATCCGCCCGAGGTGCGCATCGCGATCGTGATGGACAACTTCAGTCCGCACCTGTCGACCCGCAAGGACCAGCGCGTCGGGGAGTGGGCGGCGGCGAACAACGTGGAGTTGGCCTACGTGCCCACCAACGCCAGCTGGCTCAACCGGATCGAGGCCCAGTTCCAGGCGTTGCGCTACTTCGCCCTCGATGGCACCGACCACCGCTCACATGACGAGCAGAACTCGATGATCCGTCGCTACATCGCTTGGCGAAACCGCCACGCCAACGACGAGGCACTTCGTGAACTTGTGAAGCGCGCAAACGTTGCCTGACGCGGCACTAG
>JALZOI010000078.1 GCA_030857245.1 Myxococcota bacterium | reverse complement strand
TCGTAGGCGTCGCCGGTGATCTTGGCGGCGCGCAGCGGCTGATCGCGATACGCGTTCGCGACGTCGCGGGCGAGATCGCGATGGCCGACGCGATCGGCGCGCGTGATCAGGATGCCATCCCCGGTTGCGCCGCCGGGCGGCTGGGTGACGACCGCGAGCGCCGCGCGCGCGGCGAGGCGAGGGTCGCGCGCGACCTCCGTGAGATCCGGCGGCGGGGCCTCGCCCGACCAGATCACGTAGATCTGGCGCGCGCCGGCGAGGGCGGCATCGAGCGCGAGTCGCAGCACGTGCGGGATGCCGCCGAGCTCATCGAGCAGGCCGAGGGCGGCCGCCCCGTCGAGCGTGCCTGCGAGGATCCACGCCTCGCGCGGGAGGTCACGCGGGGGCAGCGCCGGCGCGACGAGCGCTCGATCGCTGGCGATTCCCGCCGCGGATCCGGCCGGCGCTGCGACCGTGGACGTCACGCGACCCTCCGCGAAGCTGGGCGATCCGTGGGTACCGGCGGCACCCCCTCAAGACACCTCAGAACGCCCGAAACCGACACCCCCGAACGTGGCGGAAATCGTCTGAATCCGAAACTTCGCGGCGCCCTCGCGCGCCGAGTGGCACAGGCGCTCGGCGAGGCTGCGCTGGTCGAAGGCGAGCTGCCGACCGGGTAGCTCGCGAAGCGGATCTCCTCGATGTCGGCGCAGCTCGCACCGGCACGCTGCCAAAGCGGAGGCCCCGCGCGTGCGGATCGGAACTACCATCTCGAGCATGTCCCGATGGTTGCGGTACTCGGTGGCACTCGTGCTGGCAGCGTGTGGCGGCGGCGATCCCGGCGATCGGCCGGATCCGATGACCGATCCGGAGGGCGGCCCGCCCGCCGGCAACCCCGATGGCACCTGCAGCGTGCCGGCGGAAGCGGCGGTGGCGAGCATCGCGAACCCGCGCACCGTCGTCGGGACCGGCACCGCCGCGAGCTGCACCGGCGACGCGGTGATCGCCGCGGTCGCCGCGGGTGGCGTGATCACGTTCGACTGCGGCCCCGAGCCGGTGACGATCACGCTCGATCGGCCTGCGAAGATCTTCAACGCCACCGGCCCGGAGATCGTGATCGATGGCGGCGGCAAGGTCACGCTCAGCGGTGGTGGCCGGACGCGCGTGCTCTACATGAACACCTGCGATCCGGCGCAGGGCTTCACGACGTCGCACTGCGATGATCAGGACCATCCGCGGCTCACCGTCCAGAACCTCACGCTGATCGATGGCAACTCGCAGGGCGAGCGCGAGCACGACGGCGGCGGCGCCATCTGGGCGCGCGGCGGCCGGCTCAAGCTCGTCAACATGCGGTTCTTCAACAATGCGTGCGCTGACACCGGCCCCGACGTCGGCGGTGCCGGCGTCCGCGTGTTCGATCAGTTCGAGGACCAGCCGGTCTACGTCGTGGGCTCGACGTTCGGCGGCGCGGCGGGCTACGGCAACACGTGCTCCAACGGCGGCGCGATCAGCAGCATCGGCGTGTCGTGGTCGATCTACAACAGCCTGCTCTCGCACAACCGCGCGATCGGTCGCGGCGGCAACCCGGCGCAGAGCGGCACCCCGGGCGGTGGCAGCGGCGGCGCGATCTACAACGACGGCAACGAGATGACGCTGTCGTTGTGCGGGGTCGCGATCCACGACAACGACGTCGTCCAGCACGGCAGCGCGATCTTTTTCGTCAGCAACGATCACACCGGCAACATCCGCATCGAACGCTCGGTGATCACGCGGAACACCGGCGGCTCGTGGTACTCGCAGCGCCCGATGATCTCCGCGCACGACGACACGCCGATCACCGTGATCGACTCGACGATCGAGTAAGCGCTGCGGTCACCGCGGGCGGCCGTGCGCGCGCGGCCGCGAGCAGGACGGCGGACCTGGCCGCTGCCGCCGGTGGCTCGACACGAGGCGCCGCCGAAGCTAGAACCGCCAGCCGGCGCGCGCCGCCATGCCGCCGGCGGTCGGCGCGACGGCGAGCTCCGGCAGCACGCGGCGCGGGCGATTCATGATCGCCCACACGATGCCGCCGACCGCGACGACACCACCGACGGCCATCATCGAGATCCCGATCGCGCCGCGGAGCTGGGCGCTGTCGCGATCACGCGCGAGCTCCGGCACATCGGCGAGATCGGCCCTGCAGCCATCCGGGCAGCGGATCGCGAAGTCGGCCTCGAACGCATCCATCTGATCGCGCCCGACGAACCAGAACCCGACGCCGCCCAGCGCGACCGCCGCGCCAATGCCCGCCGTCGTCCACGGCTTCCAGCGCGCCGACGGATACTCGAGCGTGACCGCGGATTCGAACGGCACGAGCGCGAGCGGCGCACTCGCGGTGGCGCCACTCGTGACGACGACGCGCTGCGAGATCGTCAGGTATCCCGCGTGCTCACCGACGAGCACGTGCTCGCCGGTGAGCACGCGCTGCTGCTGCGTGCCCGGGCAGGTGAACCACGGCTTGCCATCGAGCAGCACCTGCGCGCCCGCCACCGTGCAGCTCGCCTCGAGGTTACCGACCCGGCCGCCGACGAGCTTCTGGTAGTCCAGCGCCTGCCGGTGGAGCTCGGGCGTGAAGGGCGCCGAGCCGAACCGCAGCGCGGCCTCGAGCTCCGCGGCCGCTTCGAGGATGCGGTCGAGCCGGATCTGCGTGACGGCCATGTTGAAGCGGATCAGCGGGTGATCCCACAGGGCGATCGCGGCCTTGTACTTCTCGAGCGCCCCGGGGTGAGCCTCCTGCGCGAACAGCTGGTTGCCCTCGCGGAACAGGGCCTGCGCTGCGTCGCGCGTCGCGGTGGGGACCCCTTGCTCCCACGGCTCGTCGGCGTGTGCCGGAGCGGAGAGCGACGCCACCAGGCCGACGATGATCGCGACCGCGCTCCTCACGGGTCTCCCTTCGGCTTGCTGAGATCACCGCTGTAGATGTCCTTGGCCGCCGCCTTGAGCCGCTCCACCTCGGCGCGCTTGGCCTCGAGCAGGCGCTCGACCTCGCGCTGCGCGGCCCGCGCCTCCAGGCTCGCCTTCGTCGCGAGGGCCGCGTTGTTCTGGGCGAGGGCCGCGTTGTTCTGCGCGCGGTCCTTCGCCGCCTGCGCCTCGGCGACCTGGCGCTCGAGCGCGCGGTTGGCGTCGGCGAGCTGCTCCTTCGTCATCTCCTCGGACCTGTTCGCGGCCACCGCGAGCTGCTCCGCGGCGGCGGCGAGCTGCTCCGCCGCCTGCCGCTGGCGCTCCTTCTCCGCGATGATGTCGTACTGCTTCTGAAGGTCGGCCTTCGCGGCCTCGGCGCGCTCGCGCTGGAGCTCGGCTTGATCGCGTGACCGGTGCGCTTCGGTGAGGTTCTCCCGGGCCTCCTGCTCGGCGAGGGTGATCCGCACGACCGCGACGCTGCCGCCGGCGAGCACGAGGCCGAGCGCAGTGAGGATCGATCCCACCGCGAGCACCTTGCGCCGCCGGCTACGCGCGGCCTGCTGCTTCACCGCCGAGAGGTACGCGCGCTCGAGCGCCGAGAGATCGAGCACGTGCCGCTTCGCGTGGCCGAGCGCCTCCTGTGCGGTCGTCCCCCGCCACACGAGGTCGCTCGACTTGTTGTGGGACGACCACTGGTTCGCGGCCTGGCGCAGCTCGTGGAGGAAGCCGCGGATCGCCTGGCTGTCGTCGAGCCAGCGCTGCAGCGTCGGCCACTCCGTGATCAGCATCTCGTGCACGATCTCGACGGTGGCCACCTGATCCTGATCGGTCTGGAGGTGGATCAGGCGCGCGCGCACGAGCTGGTCGAGGATGCGCTCGACGTCTTCCGGGTCGTTGGCGAGCGAGAGCAGCTCGCTGTGATCGACGACCGCACGCGTTCCCTCGGGCGTGACCAGCCGGGTCATGATCGCGCGCAGCAGGATCTGGCTCTGCGGCGGGACCGCGGACGCGACCTGATCGGCGTGGCGCGCGAAGGCACCACCGACGCCACCCATCGCCTGGTAGGCCGTGAGCGTGAGCAGCTTGCGCGGGCGGTCGCGTGCGTCCCACAGCCGCATCGCCGCGAACGACAGCAGGGGGAGCGCGCCGCGGCTGGTCGCGGCTTGCATCATGTCCTCGATGATCTCGGGGTTCTCGAACGCGTATCCGGCCAGCTCGGCGGGGCGGACCAGCGTCTCGCGCAGGTTGTCCTGGTCGGGCGCCGTGAGGAAGAACAGCCCGCGCGACAGCTCCGAGAGGAAGTGCTTGTGCCCGGCGAGCCGATCCAGGAAGTCCGCGCGCATCGACAGCACGACGCGGACCGGCGAGCTCGGATCGTCGGCGGCGGCGAGCAGCGCGGCGAGGAACAACCGGCGCAGCTTGTCGCTGTCGCACAGCGTGAACAGCTCCTCGAGCTGGTCGACGACGACGAGGATGTTCTCGTTGCGCCGCGCGGCCGCCGCCCGCAACGTCGCCCCGAACACGCCGGGCGCCTCGACGAGCCGGGCGAGCAGGTCGTCCGCCGACTCGCCGGTCGCGAGGCTCTCGTCGAGGACGGCGGCCAGCCGATGCAGCGGCAGGCGCCCTGGGCGCAGCACGCGGACCTGCCAGTTGCCACCGCCCGCGCGCACCGCGGGGACGAGGCCGGCGTGGACGAACGAGGACTTGCCGACGCCCGACGGGCCGATCACCGCGAGCAGCGGCCAGCCGTCGAGCTGGGACAGCGCGGTGCGGATCTCGTTGGAGCGACCGAAGAAGTACTCCGCGTCGTCCTCGGCGAACGCGGCGAGCCCGCGATACGGGCAGACCTCCCCCGTCGTACGGTCGGCACGCGGCGTGATGAACGCCTGGAGGTCGGCGAGCAGCTCCGAGGCGTTGGCGTACCGATCGGCGCGCCGCTTCGCCACACAGCGATCGATGATCGCGACGAGCGCGTTCGGGATCGTCGGATCCCGCAGCCCGATGCTCGGCAGCGGCGTCGCGAGATCGCAGAGCCGCTCGCGCAGCTTCTCGGGGGCCGTCGTGCCGACCGGATGCACCCCCGTGAGCGCGCGCCAGCAGATGATGCCGAACGCCCACAGATCCGACTGGTGGTTGACCTCGTCGGCGCCCCACTGCTCGGGTGACATGTACGGCAGCGTGCCCACGAGCGAGTTCGAGCCGCCGAACGTGACGTACGAGCGGTCCTCGCTCTGCGGGAGGCTCCCGAGCGAGGCCGTCGCGCGCTCGATCGCGTCATCGGCACGATCGATCAAGCGCGCGACGCCGAAGTCGAGCACCTTCACCTGCCCGCGGTCGGTCACGAAGATGTTGTTCGGCTTGAGATCGCGATGGACGATGCCGTGCTCGTGCGCGCGCTCGAGGGCTCGCGCCACCGGGACCATGAGCTCCACGAACTGGCGCGTCGACGGCTTGGCGTCGAGCACCTCGGTCAGCGTCTTGCCCTCGAGGTACTCGAGCACCATGTACGGCAAGCCCTCGTGCTCGCCGACCTCGAAGATCGTGACGATGTTCTCGTGCGTGCACGCGGCGGTCGCGCGGGCTTCGACCAGGAAGCGCTGCACGAAGTGCGCGTCGCTGCGCAGCAGGAACTTGATCGCGACCTTGCGGCCGAGCTTGGTGTCGCGACCGAGGAAGACCTGCCCCATGCCGCCCCGCGCGAGCTCGCGGATCAGCTCGAAGCGCCCGATCGTGGTGTTCCGGGAGAAGTCGAGCGGCGGCGCCGAGTCGCCCTTCGTGCGGCGGCCGACGGAGCCCGACTCGTCGAGCAGCGGGAAGGCCTGGCCGGGAGCCAGCACGGCGGTGGCGTCGGCGAGTAGCGCCGTTCGATCGCCGGGCGTGCCGGCGTCGGGCGAGCCAGGCCTCCGGTGCGGGGGCGTCATCAGCACGACCTTGGTGCGGTCCGCTCGCTGCGTCTCGAGCCGGGTGTCGTCCTCCTTGCGTTCCGCCACCGCGCTGCCATCGTAGCGTCAGTCGCGGGCCGGGCGCGATGTAGGTGTCGTTCGCGCCACGACGTTGCGGTACCATGGTGCGGGAACGATGAGGGTCGGGTTGCTCTCGCTGCTGATGGCGAGCCTGTGCGCGGCTGCCTGCGTGGAGCCCTCGCTCGTCCCGTGTGGCGAGCTGACGTGTCCCGCGAGCAACGTGTGCACGGCCGGCGGCTGCGCGACGCCCGCGAACGTCGCCGCCTGCGCCGGCTTCGACGAGGGCGCGTCGTGTCGGGCGTCGAGCGGCGTCACCGGCACGTGCCAGGGCGGCGCGTGCAAGATCGGGCTGTGTGGCAACGCGATGCGCGATCTCGGCGAGCTCTGCGACGACGGCAACCAGATCTCCGGGGATGGCTGCCGCGCCGATTGCGCCAAGCTGGAGAGCTGCGGTGATGGTGCGCTCGACGAGGGAGAGGCGTGCGACGACGGCAACGGGAATCCAGCCGACGGCTGCGACGCATGCGCGGTTGTCGTGTGGCGAGCGAGGACCGTGGTCGGCGGCCAGCTGCTCGCGACGAGCACGGCGCTCGCGAACCCCAACGGAGCGGCGGTCGACGGCCTGGGACGGCTCTACATCGCCGACACCGACAACCACCGCGTGCACCGCGTCGACCTCGACGGTTCGGTCACGACGATCGCGGGCACCGGCACGGCCGGCTACAGCGGCGACGCAGGCGCAGCGACCAGCGCGCAGCTGCGCGGTCCGGCGGGCGTCGCCGTCGATGGCATCGGGCGCGTGTTCATCGCCGACACGGCGAACCAGCGGATCCGGCGTGTCGAGCTCGACGGCACGATCAGGACGATCGCTGGGACCGGCAGCACCGGTTATGCCGGTGACGGTGGGCCTGCGGTGCTCGCGCAGCTCTCCGGCCCGCACGGCATCGGCGTCGACGGGCTCGGGCGCGTGTTCGTCGCCGACAGCGCGAATCATCGGATCCGCCGCATCGAGGCCGACGGTTCGATCGCGACGGTCGCCGGCACCGGCCTCGCTGCGTTCGGTGGCGATGGTGGACCGGCGACGAGCGCGCAGCTCGCGACCCCGTACGGCGTCGCGATCGACGTGCTCGGGCGCGTGCTGATCGCCGACACCAGCAACCAGCGGATCCGCGTGATCGACGTCGATGACACCATCGCGACGGTGGCGGGCACCGGCCAGGTCGGGATCGGCGGCGATGGCGGGGCGGCGACCGCCGCCGAGCTGTCGTTCCCGGTCAGCGTCGCCGTCGACGCGACCGGCCAGCTGTTCATCGCCGACACGTTGAACCAGCGCCTGCGCCGGGTCGGCGCCGACGGCATCATCGCGACGATCGCCGGGACCGGCGTGGCGGGCTTCGCCGGCGATGGCGGTGCGGCGACCAGTGCGCAGCTCGCGAACCCCCTCGGGGTCGCCGTCGACGGGCTCGGCCGCATCGCGATCGCCGATACGTCGAACCAGCGGATCCGGCGGATCGCGGCGGATGGCACGATCTCGACGATCGCGGGCAACGGTACGTTCGGCTTCGGCGGCGACGGAGCTTCGGCGACGACGGCCCAGCTGTCGAGCCCGTACGGCGTCACGTTCGACGCGCAGGGCCGGATCTACGTCGCCGACGGCGGGAACCAGCGGATCTGCCGGATCGACCTCGATGGCACGCTGCGCACCATCGCCGGTACGGGCTCGCAAGGATCGTCCGGCGATGGTGGCCCGGCGATCCGCGCGCAGCTCACGAACCCGATCGCGCTCGTGGTCGATGCGACCGGCCGCGTGGTCATCGCGGATACGCTCAACCACCGGCTCCGGCGGATCGAGCTCGACGGCACGATCACGACGATCGCGGGCACCGGGGTCACGGGCTACGCGGGCGATGGCGGGCCTGCGACGAGCGCGCGCCTCGACAATCCCAATGGCGTCGCGGTCG
This sequence comes from Myxococcota bacterium, assembly GCA_030857245.1. Classification (GTDB taxonomy): domain Bacteria; phylum Myxococcota_A; class Polyangia; order Haliangiales; family Haliangiaceae; genus JABFXX01. Next base: position 9,204 of record JALZOI010000078.1, on the reverse strand, counting down.
ACCAGCAGGATCGCGTGGTGTTCGCCGATACGTTCAACCAGCGGATCCGCCGGATCGCGCTCGACGGCACCATCACCACCATCGCCGGCAACGGGTCGTTCGGGGCCGGCGGCGATGGGGGGCTGGCAACGAGCGCGTCGCTCGGCTATCCGCGGGCGATCACGATCGACAACCAGGGGCGCCTCCTGATCGGTGACACCGGCAACCACCGGATCCGCCGGGTCGAGGCGGACGGTACGATCCACACGATCGTTGGCACCGGCGTGCAGGGGTTCTCCGGTGATGGCGGGGCGGCGGTCACCGCGCAGCTCAACAGCCCGCACGGGCTGGAAGTCGACGCGCAAGGCCGGGTGGTGCTGACCGATGGCCTGAACCACCGGATCCGCCGGGTCGCGCTCGACGGCACGATCTCGACGATCGCCGGATCCGGCCCCTCGGGCCCGAGCGGCGATGGCGGGCTCGCCACGATGGCGAACCTCAGCCGCCCGAACGGGTTCGCCATCGACGCGGCCGGACGGATCGTGATCGTGGATACGAACAACCACCGGCTCCGCCGCTTCGAGGTCGGCGGGGTCCTCACGACGATCGCCGGGAAGATCGATCCCGATGGCACCGGCGGGGTCGCCGCGGCGCGACTCGCCAATCCGCAGGCGCTCGTCGTCACGCCCGCGATCACGTTGACCGCCGGAGGCACGTCGGGGACCGTCGAGGCGGTACGCGAAGGCCGCGTCGAGGTGATCGCCGGCCGCTATCCGCAGACCATCCCGACCGGCGCGCTCGCCCGGTTTCGGACCGCGAGCTTTGGTACCGTGGGAGGCGTCGCGATCGATCCGGCGTCGGGGCGGATCTACGTCGCCGAGACGTCGGCGCACCGCGTCCTCGTGATCACCCAGGTCGATCCCGCCGCCCCTGGCACCTGGACGATCGCGACGCTCGCGAACGCCGCAGGGATCGAGGGCTTCGCGGACGGCGCCGCGGGGACCGCACGGCTCCGTGCGCCCGGCGGGCTGTTCCTCGATCGCGCGACCGGAACGCTCTACATCGCGGACACCGGCAACCACGCGATCCGCGCGCTCGATGTGGCGACGAACACGATCACGACGGTCGTCAACACGAACCACCGGCTCGGGTTCGCGGGCGACGGCGGCCCCGCGGGCGCGGCGCTGCTGTTCCGCCCGACCGCGGTCACCCGCTGTCCCGGCGGCGATCTGTTCGTCGCCGACACCAGTAATAACCGCATCCGTCGCGTCGACGGTGCCGGCACGATCACGACGGTGCTCGGCGACGGTGTCCCGGCCTCCTCGGGCGAGGGCGAGCCGGCGCAGACGTTCCCCGTCGATGGCCCGCGCGGGCTCGCGTGCGACGCCCGTGGCAACCTGTTCGTCACCTCGACAACAACGGTGCGCCTGCTGCCCGCGAGCGACACCGGCGTCGTCGACGGCGAAGGTGCCGTCCAGACGATCTACGGCGGCTTGCCGCGCGTGACGTTTCCGAGCGCGGTCACCGGGTGCCTCACCGGCCTCGCGGTCACCAGCGCGACGACGGTGCAGGTCAGCGACGCGTGTACGGGCCTCGTCGTCGAGCTCGAGCGCGTGCCTGCGCCCTGACCGTCGGCGCGATGTGAGGCCGCGGCCGACATCCGCCCGCAGGCGAATTTCGAGATCGCAACGAATGCATCGAGGGTCTCGGCGTATCCTGGGATCGTGCGTATGTCATCGGGTGCACAGGTGCTGGCGTTGGTGCTCGTCCTCGTCGTTGGCGGCTGCGGAGGCGGTGCCGCAGACCCGCCGGAGACGTGCGATGCGGCGGAGTGTCCGACGATGCCGTGTCAGGTCGCGAGCTGCAACGCCGAGGCCTGCGTCTACACCAGCGACCCTGCCCGGGACGGTACGTCCTGCGGTGCCGCCAGCGTGTGCCGCAGCGGCGCGTGCGTTCCGACGTCGTGCGGCGACGGCGTCGTCGAGGTCGGTGAGCAGTGTGACTGGGGCGTCGGCAACGGGCCGGGCGTCGGCTGCGAGCTGAGCTGCGCGTACTCGTGCACCACCGCACCGGACTCGTGTGACGACGGCGACGCGTGCAACGGCGTCGAGACGTGCGGCAGCGTCCCCAGCGGGACCGGAGAGGGTCAGCGCTGTGCGCCCGGCACGCCGCCGGCCGACGGCGCGACCTGTGGCACCGGCAAGATCTGCGTCGACGAGGCGTGCACGGCGAGCAGCTGTGGGGACGGCCTGGTGACCGCGCCGGAGGAGTGCGACGACGCGAACCAGGCCTCCGGCGACGGCTGTGAGGCCGACTGCACGTTCAGCTGCGTCGCCACCGATGCGACGCGCAACTGCACGCCGGCGGACACCTGCGCCGGCCAGGGCACGTGCAACCCGACGACGCATACGTGCACGCCCGGCACGCCGCTCGCCGACACCACCGCGTGCGGCGTGGGGGGCTTCTGTGCGACCGGCGTCTGCACTCAGCCGATGTGCGGCAACGCCGTCGTCGAGCCGGGCGAGAGCTGCGATGACGGCGCGCAGAACGGGACGGCGGCCTCGGGCTGCAAGGCCACCTGCACGTACGTCTGCGTGAACGCCGCGACCGACTGCGGTGCCGCGCCGACCTGCCAGCAATGGACCTGCGCGACCGACCACCGCTGTCTCGCCGCCGCCGACGCCGCGCGGGACGGCACGAGCTGCGGCGGCGGGCTCGTCTGCAACGCCGGTGCGTGTGCGTCGCCGCTGGCGGTGTGTGGCAACGGGACCGTCGAGACCGGCGAGACCTGCGAGCCTCCGAACACCGCGGCGTGCGATGGCAGCTGCCGGATCATCCAGTGCGGTGACGGCGTGCGCGCCGGCGCCGAGCAGTGCGACGATGGCAACCTGACGCGGCTCGATGGCTGCGATCCAGGGTGCCGGTTCGAGCAGACGCTGCGCATGAACACGATGTCGTTCCAATACGGCACCAGCGCGTACTGCCCGAGAAATGCGATGGGCGGCGCCGTGACCGGGAGTTCGACGCGTAACCAGCTCACGACCGCCGTCACCCAGGGCGTCAACGATGGCTCGATCACGGTCATGCTGCACGCGCTCGGCCTCGACGACCTGACCGGAGCGAGCGATCCGGCGTTCTCGGTGGGCATCATCGGCGGCGTGCCGCAGATCGGCACGACCACGTACAACGGCGCGAGTGACCTCGACTGGTGGTACACGACGATCGCCACGCAGCTCGATGCCACGCGGATGCCGAGGAGCCTGGTTCCCGCCTCGATCGCGGCGAACCAGCTCCAGGCAGGGCCCGCCGACTTCCCGCTCACCGTCAGCTTCGCCGGCGTGGCGGTGACGATGAACATGCTGGCGGCGCGCTTCCACACGCTGGTCGGCGGCACGTCCACCCCGCTGGTCTCGACGGGCTCGCCGCCCGGCCACCTCGCAGCCGAGCACCTCGACCCGGCGCTCGTCAGCTTCGCCACCACGAGCGGCGGCGAGCAGTGTGGCAACACCACCGCGAAGTCGCTCGCTGACACGCTCGTTCCATCGGTGGTCGTGGGCTGCGGCTTCGGCAAGTGCACGCAGTGCTTCACGTCGTCGAACACACTGCTCGACATGTACATCAGCGGCTGCGACGTGTTCCTCGCCGGCCAGCAGGTCCGGCCGACGCAGCCCGACGCCGCGCGCGTGTCCGGGGACGTGTACACGTTCGCGGCCAACGCGCAGCACGTCGTCACCTCGTGCACGAAGAACGGCCAGCCCGCGGTGCTCGCGACCTGCCTCACCGATGCGGCGTACTCCTCGTACTACCGGTTCACCACCGATCGCGTGATCGCGAAGTAGCCATCACGACGATCTGGCAGCCGCCGCTGGCACGGGAACCACGCGATGCCCGAAACACGAAAACGCCCCGGGCTCTTGGAAGTGAGCTCGGGCGTTACGTCGCGGAGCGGACGGGACTTGAACCCTGGTCGCGCAGATCGAAATCTTCAAACGATTCGCGATCCTGCAATGACATCAAGGGCCTGCACGGCCAGGGTTTCCCGGTTCGTCCTGCTCAACGTCGTCGTTTTCGGCTGCGTGTGGCAGCACCGTGGCAGCAGATGCTCGTCGGAGATGGCCGCGGATCGGCGCGCGGAACGGCGACCCCGTCCGCCGGTTGGTCCCTGTTCCTTCTGCCACGTCGCGGTCGAAAATCGTGGACGATTTGCTGCCAGCGATTTTGGCGGGCTCATCGCATCGATGGCGCGAAGCGGCCGGTCGTGTAGTCGACGAGCTGCCGCGCACGGCCCACAACCCGTCCGTGAGAATCAAGGGCGGCGACGTTCCATGCGACCCGACATGCCCCGTACTGCCAGAACTGTTGCGTGCATCCCGGACTCACGCCGAGATCGACCTGAAAGCGCGATCGATGTGTTGCCTCGTCGCTCGTCGGCAAGAACACGACGTGCTCGGGCTGCAGCACGTTACCGAACGGATCTGTTGGCGTTGCTACGATGGTCGTAGGTAGGTGCCGCCGACCTTGAGCGGTCGCGCCGACCTGGATTGCAAGATCGGGCTTTGAGCTGATCTTCAACGCGACGACCCCGCTCGGCGCGCCGTTCGCGAGCATCATCGGAAAGTCGCCGAATACACCATCGGCGACCGGGTCCACGCCCATCGAACGCATGATCGCACGCGCGCGCTGGAAGACGAGAAGATCCGACACGAGCTCGGTCCCGTATTCGTCGACGAGGTCGCCGGGGCGTGTGTCGAACATGGCGTTGAGCAGGGCGGTAACAAACCAGCCACCGATGGCGCTCTCGAAGGTGTTCTTGTTGCTGTCAGCCGCCGCGAAAACGCGTACGCCAGACTCGGTTGACAACAACCGAGTGCCCCATGCCGTGCTAACCGGCTCAAGACCGCCGAGACCGCCGACCACGGTGCCGCTCTTGAACATGCCGGCGGCCTCGCAGCAGTTCAACACCACGATCGTGGCGTGAGCGTCGATCGCGGCCAGATGCTTCCGCAACCGAACGTAGGGATAGATGCCGTCGGCAAGGGCGATCCCGCTCGCGCTGCCGTGCCCACCGAAGTACAGCATCAAATACGTCGGGCGCAGCCGAGCCAGCTGCTTCAAACCCTTCTCGAGCTCCGACGCGGTGATGTTTCCGAGCAGGTATTTCGCGTTGGATGGTGGGATCGCGCCGTTGGCGCTCGTAACACCCAGCCCGAACCGCAACGCGTCACGTTCGGCAAACTTGAGCGTCGTCGCGTTCGGTACGCGATTCACGCCGATCGAGAGCAAAGCGTAGGTGGTGTCCATGAGGTTCCCTCTTTAATTAAGTGTAGGTCGGTCGTCGAAGACCGCATACGTTTTTCTCGCGCCGCGAGATCTGCATCTGTGGCTGGTGCGGACTTCGTGAGCCACCGCGTTGATCGACGATCACGCGGCCCGGTCCCACAACAACGAGCCCGCGCCGAGCGTGTGATTGCAGAGCACGCAAGTAGGGCGGCGACTCGCCCCCCACTCGTCGAGCGTGCCGCGCAGCCCGTCGTACTTCAGCGCGCCACGCTGCTGTCCGTCGCTGGTGCGAAGGTCGTCAGGATCGATGCTGCTTCCACGGTACGCCGTCAGCAGCTGCAACACCTCCGACACCGCCTGACCGGCCACCACGGCGTTGAAGCTCACGACCTGCGCCTGCCCGGGCTTGTTCTCGAAGTACGATCGATCCTCGCGACCACCGCGCTCGAGGCGAAGCTTGTCATCGGTGATGAACCCGCAACACCAAGCACAGAAGCCGCCGGGGATGAACACGAACACGTTGCCGCCGATCGCGACCCGGGGCCCCGAGGCCGCGGCTGCGAGCGCCCGGATGTTCGCGCCGACGTCGACGTACGAGATGCCGTACCGCCACGCGATCTCCATCAGGTCCGCGCGCGCGTGCAGGTTGTCGATGCATCCGATGATCACGTCGGCCGACATCAGGGCCTCGAGCGTTTGCGGCTCGGGCACGCGCGCCTCGATGCCAACGAACTGCGCGCCGGTGCCGATCTGCTCGGCGAGGCGTGCCATCACGCCGGTCTTGTACGTACCGAGGCGGCCGTCGTCCGGGCACATGCCGACTTGGCGATGCAGCTTCGTCGGGTCGCAGCGGTCATCGTCGATCCCGATGGTCATGCCGACGCCAGCGTGAACGAGCTGCTGCACGACGTGGCTTCCACCACCGCTCAAGCCCACGACGACCACGCGAGCCCTCGACAAGAGGCCCTGGTCGCCGACGAGGAGCGCTTGGCGGTCGAAGACCGCGCGATCGAAGGTGGGATCACCAGCCGGCGCGGGCCAGTCGACGATCGCCTTGCCGAGCCATCGCACGCGAAGATCGTGCACTGGCGCGGGCTCCTGAGCTGGCAGCGCGACGAGCCCAGCGGCCGTGCCGCGACCGAGCACGATCGAGCCGTGTGGACGCCCGGGAACGCGGGCCTGGAACATCGGCACGAGCCTGCGCGCGCTCGTGAGATCGTCGCGTGACAGGCGAGCGTGAGCTGGGAAGTCGTGCGCGTGGACGAGCATGATACCGAGGCGCTCGCGCATCGCGATCTCGAGCACCGGCAGCATCGCGGTGCCGCGCCACGCGGCGCCGTGGCCGGTCCCGGTCAGGTAGTCGGCCTCGTCGAGGGGGATCACGTGGCGAACGAGCAGAACGGTGGTGCCGCCCATCTCGGCGTGGCTGACGAGGCAGAACGCGACCGGCTCGTGGCGCGCCGCCGCGTACACGATCTCGCGCAGTTGATGCCCGAGGCCGAGCGGCACGCGCAGCTGCACGTCACTCATCTTGGGCGAACCTCTGGCGCGCGGCAGCGATGAAGCGACGGATACCGTGCGGCTCCTCCCAAGGGATGTTGAACGAGAACTGCAGCCACGATTCGCCACCGACGAGCACGGTCGACACACTCTTCGGTGCCTTGCCGTTGGCGAGTAGCTGGCCCGGCTGCACGTAGACTGCCGGCTTGGGCTTCGCCGGATCCAGCACGAGCAGCATCGGCGTGGTCGGCGGGTTGGACGTCGGGTAGAGCTCGACGACCGCGATGCGGACGAGCGTGCACGTGCCGTCGGTCGCCGCGCGCACCTGCTCGGCGCCATACGTATCGGTCACGGCGTTGACGGCGTCGGTGATGAACCCGGGCGTCACGGTCAGCTCACCGTTCCCGTCGGCAGCGCGACGAACTGGTCGCCGTTCTCGATCTCGACCTTGTCACCGACGCTGATGTTGCCTCCGGTGGGCTTGCCGTGGACCAGACGCGAGAGGTCGTCGGTCGTCGGCGCGCCGGACTGCTCGCGGATCTCGCCGCCGGTGACCGGCGTGTGATCGAACGTGACCGGCTTGTTCTTGCCGTCGACCTCGACCACGATGTGGATGAGGTGCGGATGCGGTTGAGGGTGTTCTTTCTGCTCTACGGACGGGTCCATGTGGTCTCCTACGGGATTGCGCGACAAATGCGCTGCCTTCACCACGTCCTGCCGGTCCCACCAGCGTTTTCCGACATCGATCTTTTTTACGGCTCGATGTCGGAAACCTCTAGCAGTCGGGCATAGGTCATCAGAGGCCGAACGCGCGAACATGGGCAAGACGCAAGCGACACCGGCAGCATCTTCGGGCGATGCGAGCCAGGCAGAGGTCGAGGCGGCGGTAGGCGGGTTGTCAGACGCGTCCGCAGTCCGTCTCGGCAAGGTTGGCGACACGTTCGCGCGCAAGCTCGTTGCGGTCGGCCTCGGAATCAACGGAGACGATCTGTTGCGTGAAGCGATCAAGAGAACCTGGGCCGGTCGTCGGCACTGGAAGAAGAACAACGTGACGTTCGCACGGCACCTGATCGCGACCATGCGCAGCATCGCGAGCCACGCGTACGCCAAGGTCGCGGGCACGTGCGCGGTGCCTGCGCTCGATGACATCGACGATGCCGATGCGATGATCAACGGCGTCGTGGTCGCCGCGACGGAGGTCGATTCGAGGCGTCGCGTCGCCGCCAAGGAGCAGATCGACGCGATCCACGCCGTGTTCGTCGCCGACGACGAGGTTCTGCTGGTGCTCGACGGCTTGGCCGAAGGGGCGAAGGGCCCGGAGATCCAAAAGGATCTCGGAATCACCGCGACCGAATATGAAACGATCATGCTGCGGATGCGCCGAGGCATCGATCGCAAAGTCGGGTGGCGCCTATGACGAAGCCGAAGGACGACGCGGAGCGCCTGGCGAACTTGATGGACTCGCTGGCCGAGCGCGCTGCCGAGGCATCGGAGGAGGAGATCCTCGATGGGGCGGCGGCAGCTGGTGTCGAAGTCAAGGTGGAAGCGGACCGCGTCCGCAGTGTGCTTGCCGATGCGATTCTCCAGGCAAAAAAGCAGCGTCGTGTCGACGCTGCCGCCGCGTACAAGCATTCCGTCTCGGCGATCGCAGAGCGAGCAGCTCGGTTGCCCGAATCGCCCGCGGCGCGCAAGCGGCTTCTCGACCGTGTCGTCCAACGCCAGCCCGCCATGCGGCAGACCGTGATGACGCTACAGCACCGCGACTTCGAGTCATTCTCCGACGGGGACGTCGAGAGTGCGTTGCGTCAGCTGCACGCGCTCGGGCTCCTCGACAACGAGGGGCTGGAAGGTGACGAGTGACGGTACCGTTCAAGCCGCCCGCGGTCGTTCTCGACGAGCTCGGTATCACCGAGCCGTCAGAGATCGACATCGAGGCGATCGCGGAGTATTGCGGCGCGACGGTCTTGTACGAGCCGCTAGACGGCTCCGCCGCCCGCATCCTCGGCAGGGATGATCGCGCGTACATCACGGTCGATTCGAAGGCGTCGCCGGCGCGCCAGCGGTTCTCAGCGGGTCACGAACTCGGGCACTGGATGCGCGATCGCGGAAAGGTCGCGTTCGCTTGTACTGATCGCGAGCTCGAGAACTACTGGATCGATGACCATCCCGAGCGCCGGGCGAATCGCTACGCCGCGGACCTCCTGCTACCGCGCAAGCTGTTCCAGCCTGTTGCTCGGTCGATGGCGCCGACGTTCGTGTCCACGCGCGAGCTCGCGCGAACGTTCACGACAAGTCTGATCGCCACGGCGATCCGGCTCCGGAACCTGTCAACGAGTTTGAGACACCGGAGAGCATTAGTTTAGTGAATCGATTGTGGGCTGAGCATCGGCTCCTGTCTTGGGCTTGTTGATCCACACGGCCGACGGCAGTGCAGGCGGACGAGGC
>JALZOI010000557.1 GCA_030857245.1 Myxococcota bacterium | reverse complement strand
CTCGTCCGCCGCAGCAGCGCGAGCAGCGGCAGTGGCAGGATCGTGGGCCGCGTCGCGAGGCGGCTGGTGGCGCGCCGCCGCAAGATCGCACCCCGCAGGGTGACCGCGGCGCGCAGGGCGATCGTCCGCCGGGCGACCGCCCGCAGGGTGGTGATCGTGGTCCGCGTCCGCAGGGTGGTGATCGTGGTCCGCGTCCGCAGGGCGATCGCGGTGCGCGAGGTCCGGGCGGTCCGGGCGGTCCGGGCGGTCCGGGCGGTCCGGGCGGCGACCAGCGCGCGCAGGGTGATCGTGGTCCCCGTCGCGATGACCGCGGCCCGCGCGGTCCGCGCCGTGACGATCGCGGTCCCGGCCCGGCGCAGGGCGCCGGTGGTGGCGGTGGGCCCCGTCGCGACGAGCCGCGCCGCGAGGAGGCGCCGTCGAACTGGGGCGTCTCGGGCTTCACGAACAACCCGTTCGTGAAGCTCGTGGACAAGCCGAAGCAGTAGCGGCGCTACCCGTTGCGCAGCACGAGGCCGACCATCGATCGGAAGGACAGGGACCACCCCGCGACCGGCCCGACCGGCGAGCGGGCCCAATCGGTCTCGCGCATCAGCGCACCCGCCTCGCCGCCACCGCGCAAGCAATCGAGGGGGCCCAGGAGGTCGGGGTCGCGGGCGGTGGGCATCACGCCGCCGCCCCGTCGACGGCGGGCTTGCGTGCATCGAGCGGCACGCGCACGCGAAACGTCGTGCCATGCACCTCGGAGCTCTCGACCTCGACGCGGCCGCCGTGGGCCTCCGTGATCGCCCTCACCAGCGCCAGCCCGAGCCCCCAGCCCTTGTGGCCGCTGGTCCGGGCGGCGTTCGTTCGGCGGTGTTGTTCGAACAGCGTCGCCTGATCGAGCGGGGAGATCGGAGCGCCTTGGTTGTGGACCTCGATCAGCGCGAAGCCCTGGTGGCGCGCGAGCCGCACCGTCACGATCGTGTCGCGAGCGCCGTACTTGATCGCATTGCCGCACAGGTTGTCGAGGACCCGACGCATGCCGCTCCGATCCCAGTAGCCCTGAACCTGACCGTTCGCACGAAGCTGGAACCGCGGCCCGAGCGCAGCGAGGGTCTCGGCGGCCAGCTCGTTCAGCACACAGGCTTCGATCTCCACGTCGAGTTGCTCGCCGGCGTGGAGGCGGTTGGCGTCGAGGAGATCGACGATCATCTGGTCCGCGCGATCGACGTTGGTCGCGATCAGCGCTGCCAGCCGGCCGATGGCGTGGGTGTCGGTGGGTTGCTCGGTGAGCAAGTGGCTCGCCAACCGCGCCGCGGCCAGCGGCGTCCGCAGGTCGTGCGAGAGCGTGCTGACGAAGCGTTCCCGCAGCTCACGCTCCTCCGCGAGGCTCGTGGTCTGCAGGCTCACCGCGAGCAGCGAGTCCTCGAGCTCGAGCTTGGCGAGCTTCAACGTGTCCACGTTGAACATGCACGCGACGAAGCCCTGCACCGTGCCATCGACCCGCCGCTCGGGGCTGAGATGCACGATGTAGTGGTGGGAGCGCTGGGCGTCCGCGGCGGGCGATGACCACGGGAACTCGACGGGTTCGCCATGGAGGGCCGACGCGATGTAGCGCGCCACGCCGCCGTACTGCGTGCCCAGCACGGCGCGGAGCGTCGTGCCGCCCGTCCGCTGCGCACGGGTGACGTGCGAGCTGATGTTGTCACTCGCGAACACGACACGCTCCTGCGCGTCGACGCGAGCGACGTACAGAGGGAGGGCGTTGAGCACCGCGGACAGCTCCCGCGCCGCGAGGACCTCCGTGGTGATGTCCTGGGAGACCCCGAGGATCCCGGCGACCTTGCCGCCGAGATCGAGGAATGGATGGAACCATTCATGAAGCCAGACCGAACGGGGTCGTCCGTCGTCGCCGGTGACCGTGTACGCGACCGCCTTGGCGATGGACGGCTGCGCGGTTCGATACACGCGATCGAGCATCGCGGGGACGTGCCCGGCCTCGGCTGTGCTGTGGGCCTCGCGGATCGTCTGTCCGAGCACGCTCCTGCCGAGCATCCGATCGTGCGCTTCGTTGACGACGGCATAGATATGGTCCGGACCACGCCAGATCACCGTCGGCACCGGCGAGAGCCGGACCAGCTCGGAGAGCTCGTGACGCGCGGCCCTCACCGCCTCTCGTTCGACGGCGAGCAGCTTCCCTTCGGCGTCGCAGGCGTGGAGGCCGTCCGCGAACCGGACCTCGTCGCGCTGCCGGCCGTACTCCGTCACCGCGCCTGCGATCGCATTATCGAGGCAACGATTGAGCTCGCGGAACTCGTCGACCGTGACGGCCGACTCGAGCTCGGCTGCGAGCTCCGTCACCGCTTGACCGAGATCGCCATAGTCGCGAACGACCGCATCGACCGTGAACCCGCCGCGGAGCAGCTCGTCCCCATGCTCCGTTGCGCTCGCCGTGATCTCCGGGTCGCCGCCCAGCGCGGCATCGGACAGGGCGCCGGCATCTACCCGCAGCCGGTTGATCAGCTGTTCGAGGAACACCGGGATCCCGTGCGCCTGCTCGGCGGGTTGGATCCGCTGGCGGAGCGCCATCCGGGCTTCGCAGCGGCTCAACAACTCGACGCGATTGGCTACCAAGAACTCGTGAAGCATGCGGCGAGCGCCCTTTCGCTACGGGAACCGGGCACTCCGCCAGCAGCGGTTGAGTACGAGGTCGTTGTACCACCTGGCGCAGTCCGTGGCCGCCAGCGACGGCCTGGCGTGCGCGCGCGCGTGGCCTGGGTGCAAGAAGCTCGCACCTCGGCGCGTGATACGCTGCGCACCACTGGCCACGAGCAAGCATCGCGCGGCAGCGACGATCGCGCTGGTCACCTTCGTGGTGCTGGTCCTCGAGCTCACGTCCACCCGGCTCTACGCCTACATCGGCAGCTCGCACGCGACCTCGACGGCGCTGTCGATCGCACTCCTCGGCCTCGGTGGGGGCGCCGTCCTCCGCCTGCGGTTCCCGCGCTGGGCTCTGCCGCGCCGAGCGGCGCCTGCGCTCGCCGCCACGCTGTTCTGCCTCGCCGCCGCCGCGACCGCGGGGGCGTCCTTGCCGGCGCTCGTCGCGCTGTCGCTCGTGCCGTTCGCGCTCGCCGGCATCCTCGTGTCGGACGCCTACGCCGCGCGCGGCAACACGGCCGCCGGCGCGACCTATGCGATCGATCTCCTGGCCGCCGCGAGCGGCTGCCTGGTGGCGCCCCGGCTCCTGGGGCCGCTCTCCCCGACCGAGATCATGACGGTGCTCGGCGTGGTGTGTTGCGGGTTGGCGCTGCTGCTCGTCGAGCGTCGCCGGCGCGCCATCGCCGCGCTCGCGGTGATCGCGGTGGCGCACGTGAGCTTGCTGGCGGCCGGGCGAGCGGGCTACCTGCGCGATGGGCCGCTCGAGGTGCTGCTCGCGTCCGCTCCGCATTCCGAGAAGGCGATCGTCGAGACGGCCGCGTCGTCACGCGACGTGCTCGATGCTGCCTGGAGTCCGCTCGGGCGCCTCGACGTGACCCCGGTGCCCGAGGACGAGGCGCGGCTGGGCGTGTTCACCGATGGCATGAGCCCCACCTACATGGTGCAAGCAGCACGAGCGAACGAGGGCTCGTTCGAGAGTACGTGGGGCCTGCTCATGGCGTTGCCGTATCGTGCGCTGCGCCCCGAGCGCGTGCTCGTGCTCGGCGCGGGCGCAGGTGCCAGCGTCTGGCTGGCCCGCAAGTACGGAGCCGCCCGCATCGACGCGGTCGAGGTCAATCCGGCGATCCCTGGCGTGCTGGCCCGCTGGCAGGACTTCGCCGGCGACATGTACGCCCAGCCGGGCGTGCGGCTGTTCATCGAGGACGCTCGCCGATACCTCGCCGACACGACCGAACGCTACGACCTCATCGAGCTCGCGCTCGCGCTGACCGGCAACGCCCACGAGCAGCCGTCGGGGATGGAGGCCCACCTCTACACGGTCGAGGCGGTCGAGCTCTATCTGCGTCGGCTCACCCCGACGGGGGTCCTGGTCCTCATCCACAGCGATGCCGGGAACGCGTACCGCCAGCTGCTCACGGTGCTCGCCGCCCTCGCGAGGCAGGGCATCGATCGCGCACGCGCCCTCGAGGGGATCGGCGTGCTGCACGATCCCCGGCCGGGGACGGCCTACCAGTACCTGCTGATCGTTCGCACCGCGCCGATGCCGCTGGAGGTCGTCGACGCCCTCGACGTTCCCCCGGCGGAGCTCCTGTGGGGACCGGGCGACCCGCCGGAGCGGCGGGCGCAGCTGCTCGACGGGGCGCAGCTCGGCGCCACCGCCGCGGACGATCTGACACCGGTGTATGACGAGCGCCCGTACTTCTTCCAGAACACCAGGGGCCTCGGAGCGACCGCCCGCGCCGAACCCGGTCGGTTGTGGGTGCTGGCGGGCGCGGTCCTGCTCGTGCTGATCTTGATGATCGAGCGTGGTCACGACGCTCGCTCGCTGCTCCGCCCCGCCGCCGTCGCCAGCGGGCTCGGCGCCGCGTTCCTGGGCGTCGAGCTCGCGCTGATCCAGCGGTTCACGCTCGCGGCGGGTGGTTCGCTCTACGCCGTGTCCTTCGTCCTGTTCAGCTTGCTCGCCTCGAGCGCGGCGGGGGCGCTGCTGCTCGGCGACCGGTGGCGTCGGCTCGACCGCGGCGTGTCGTGGGCCTGCCTGGCGGCGGCGCTCGCCGTCGCAGCAACGGCGCTGTTCATGCGCGACCTCGCATGGCTCGACGCGGTGTCGAGTGACGCCGGCCGCCTGCTGCTGATCACCGCGATCACCGCGCCCGCCGGGCTCGCCATCGGCTGTCCGTTCCCCGTGCTCCTGGCCCACCACGGCGAGCCCGCCAGTCGCATCGCCCGGTTGTGGGCGATCAACGGAGCCGGGGCGGTGGCCGGCGGCATCGTGGCGGTGCTCGTGTTGCGCGTCGGCGGCTCGACGGACGCGCTCCTCCTCGCGGCCGGCGGGTATCTGGCGGCGGCGGTCATCGCGCCCGCTGCGGGCCCGGCGGTCATGCGGTGACGGGTGCCAACCCGCGACGGCGATCGCAGACGTGATACAGCAGAGGGGGTGCGACGACGTCAGGTCATCCTGCTCGGGCTCGCGGGGCTCGCCGCCGTCACCGTCGGCGCCGTGGCGCGCGCGACGTTCGACAACGCGCCGCGGGTGACGACGGCGTCGTCGGCGATGCCGACAGCTGAGCCCGCGCCGGC
>JALZOI010000556.1 GCA_030857245.1 Myxococcota bacterium | reverse complement strand
GGCGCGGTCCGCGAAGCCGGCCGCCAAGGCGCCGAGCGCGAAGCCGCGTCTCGCGAACGGCAGCGCCCGCAAGGCGGCGCGGACGTAGCGAGCGCCTGCGCACGTCGGAGATCTTGCGCGGGTATCACGCCCGGGTCGCCGCGCGGTGCTATCCACGATCAACGCCGTGGGACTCGAGATCGATCGCGAGGTATTCGAGGATGCGGACTACGTCGCGTTCGACGGCCGGCTGAAGACGAGCCTCGGCGCGCTCCGCGAGGTCCTCGCCCGTCCCGGCTTCGGCGAGGGGCCACTCTCGATCGGTGCGGAGGTCGAGCTCGATCTGATCGACGAGCACGGCCGGCCGTTCCCGAAGAATGCCGAGCTGCTCGCGCGCATCGAGGACCCGCGCGTCACGCTCGAGATCGATCGCTTCAACATGGAGGTCAACACGAGCCCGGTCGCGCTCGCCGGCGCGCCGTTCAGCGCGCTCGGGGCCGAGCTCGACGAGGTGCTCGCGACGATCGGGCGGGCCGCTGCGCCCGACCGCGCGAGCGTGCTGCCGATCGGCATCCTGCCGACGCTGGCCGCGAGCGATCTGCAGTCGACCGCCCTCACTGACGGCCGCCGTTATCGCGCGATGGCTGCGGGGCTGCGCCGCCTCCGGCACTCGCCGTTCCCGATCCGGATCCAAGGCACCGACCAGCTCCAGCTCGACTGGCACGACGTCACGCTCGAGGGCGCGAACACGTCGCTGCAGATCCACCTCCGCATTCCGCCGGCGCAGTTCGCGAGCATGCACCACGCCACGCAGATCGCGACGGCCGCGACGCTCGCCGTGTCCTGCAACTCGCCGCTGTTCTTCGGCCGGCGGCTGTGGGAGGAGACCCGGATCGCGCTGTTCCGCCAGGCGGTCGACGATCGCCCGTTCTCCGAGCTCGATGGCCGGCGCGCCGCGCGCGTCTCGTTCGGGCACGGCTGGGTGCGGAGCGGCGCGCACGAGCTGTTCGCCGAGAGTGTCGCGCTCCACGAGCCGCTGCTCCCCGTGGTCGGTCCCGAGGATCCCCTCGCGTGCGTCCGCGCCGGCGGCGTCCCTTCCCTCGCCGAGCTCCGGCTCCATCACGGCACCGTCTGGCGGTGGAACCGTGCGGTGTACGACGGCGCAGCGGGTGGGCACCTGCGCATCGAGATGCGCGCGCTGCCGTCGGGGCCGACCGTCCGCGACATGATGGCGAACGCGGCGTTCCTCGTCGGGCTCGTGCTCGCGATCGAGCCCGAGGTCGACGGCTGGATCCCGGGCCTGACGTTCGGCCAGGCGCGGCAGAACTTCTACGCGGCCGCGCAGCGCGGGATGGCGGCGGAGCTGCTGTGGCCACCGGCGGCCGGTGAGCGGGTCGAGCCGATCAACGCGCGCGAGCTCGCGCTCCAGCTGCTGCCAGTCGCCCGCCGGGGGCTGCTCGCCGGCGGCGTCACCGTGGCGGACGCGGATCGCCACCTCGACGTGATCGCCGGCCGCGTCGCCAGCGGTCAGACCGGTGCGTCGTGGCAGCGCGCGGTGTTCGACGCGGCGATGGCGAGCACCGACGATGCCGCCGAGGCCTGCCGCGTGGTCACGTGCGCGTATCGCGATGCGAGCGCCGGTGGTGCCCCGGTCCACGAGTGGGGCATGCCGTAAGGCGGCCCGGTCGCGACGCGATCGACAGGCGATCGGCGCAGGTACCACGCAGCCCCCGACGAGTGGAGGTCAATCGACGGAGATCTCGCCGGATCTGGCCGGCGATCAGCCTCGGAGGCCGTGCCCGTTCGTAGCCGCGCTCACCACCCTAACAGTCGTGGCAACTGCAGTAGCCACCAGCGTGCGCGAGCGTCTCGAACAGCGACGAGAGCCTCGTGGATCCGGGCGTTTGGGCTTGGTCCTCGCCGGAACGGTTGTTGCTCGAGGGGCGCGCATCAGATGCAGAAGACTCGCTTACTAGGATTCATGTTGGTCGCCGCGATCACCGCGTGCGCCAGCCCCGACAAGGAAGACGCCAAGGGCCAGGTCGATGAGAGCGAGCCCCCCGGGATCCCGACGGAGCTCGGCAAGGCCGATGACGCGTCGAAGACGATCGCGGTCGACGTCCAGTCGCCTCACCCGTACGCGAACAACCTCGACAAGGTCTTCCCGGTGTCGCTCGCGGCGCTGCCGTGGTGCGCGTCGGCCGCACGCCTCCACTTCAAGGTGCTGCGCACCGAGGCGAACTACGACTTCGTCACGATCGAGCCCGTCGGCGCCGCGTCCCAGGAGTTTCACGGTACGCGCGACAACACGTGGAGCAACTGGTTCAACCTCAACGCCGCGCAGGTCAACGTGCGGCTCGAGAGCGACGCCTCGGTGACGCGCCACGGCTTCGAGATCGACAAGGTCGAGTGGACGGGCTTCGCCCCGAGCTGCCCGAACGTCGAGAGCTCGTGCGATGGCGACCTGATCAACCTGACCCGCCGCCCCGACCCATGCCAGTGCCCCGCCCCCGCGGTCTGCGTGCCGGTGTCGAGCGTCGAGGTCTCCCACCAGCTCGCGATGGGCTTCAACAACACCACGAAGCGTGCGCGCGGCTCGGTCGCGACGTTCACCCACCCCGGTCCGGCGGACGGCCCCGAGACCGACACCATCGGCACCGTCGACCCCACCCGGCTCGCCGCGCTCGTGCGCCGCGCCGCCGAGGCCGGCCTGCTGCACGGTCCCGGCTACAGCAAGCCGATCCCGAGCGGCGCGTTCTACGATCGCCTGATCATCGACGCCGGCATGTACCGCGTGTCGTTCCTCGCGGGCACGGGCGCGCACACCGCCGAGGTGCAGTCGATGATCGATAGCTTCGAGTCGCTGTTCACGTGCGGCGGCGGCGGCGGCCTCACCTGCGGTTCGGGGTACGACTGCGAGCAGGGGCAGTGCATCGAGGATCAGGGCTGCGTGTGCCCGGCCGTCTACGCGCCGGTCTGCGGCGCGGGTGGCCAGACGTACTCCAACGGCTGCGCGGCGGGCTGTGCGAACGCGACCGTCGTGCACGACGGCGAGTGCGGCATCGCCGGTGACATGTGCGGCGGCATGCAGGGCCTGCCCTGCCAGGACGATCTGCGCTGCCGCTACGGCGCGTCGACCTTCACCGCGCCCTGGCCGGACGCCAGCGGCACGTGCGTCGCGGCGAACTACTGCGACGCGCCCGTGGACTGCAGCGGCCTGCCCCACATCGCCGTCCCCGGCGCGTGGGCGTGCGAGGCCAACAGCTGCGCGTGGAAGACCGGCGCGGCGTGGCAGACGGTCACCGGCGGCCACTTCGAGACCACGAACCCGTACGCGAACAACGTCTCGGTCTGGCACCAGCTCTACCTGCCGGCCGGCGCGCAGGCGCTGCGGCTGTCGACGACCCGGTTCCGCACCGAGGCGAACTACGACAAGCTCGAGGTCTGGACGTGGAAGAACGGCGCGTGGGCGAAGGTCCGGACGTACACGGGTACGGTCGGTCCGGCGCTGACGGACGAGTTCCCCGGCCGGTACCACCAGCTGCGGTTCGTCTCCGATAGCTCGGTCACGGCCCAGGGCGTCGCGCTCGACGCCCAGTGGCGCTGAGCGGCGCTGATCAGCGCTGATCTTCGGGACGCCGGACGTCGACGCCCCGCGGGGTGAGCGGCGTCGACGCGGCGAGCAGTCCCTCGACGACGCTGAGCGCCGTCGTCGTCAGGTCCGCGAAGGCATCGGCCCCGACGACATCCCGCGCGGCCGGGTAGACGAGGACCAGGCCGTCGACCAGCTCGATCACGAGGTCGCGTCGATCGGCCCGGGTCAGCGTCGTCGCGAAACCTTGCCCGAGCAGCGCGAGCAGCGGCGTGGCGTCGCGGCCGTACGCGCGCCACGGATCCGGGATGCCGACGTCGAGCGGCGTCGCGCCGAGCGTCGGCGGCAGCTCCGCCGGATGGTGGCGGGACAGGCCGAGCCCGTCGCGCACGAGCTTCGCGATGCTGGTGCCGCGCTCGACGGCGGTGTCATCGACCATCTCGTCGCCCCGGCCCACGCGCTTGAGCACGTAGTGCGGGAACGCGCGATCGACCTTGCACGCCACGACGCTCACCGTGCCGGCGATCCGGAACGGCGGCTCGACCGGCAACCATGCCCACTCGCCGCGGCGCTCGCGATGAGTCTCGAGATCGAACGCGGTGACCTCGACGTCCTCGGCGTGGCGCGTGACGATGCCGTGCACGATCCGGCTCTCGAAGCCGCCCTCCGACATGCTCCACAGCGCGGTGTGCTGGAGCGCGACCGGGATGTGCGTCAGGTCCGAGACGACGCCGAGCCCCGCGGCATCGGCCGCGGCCTGTTGCTGCTTGGTCCCGAACAGCATCCGCCCGGCGAGCACCAGCGCGCCCACCGCGAGCCCACCGAAGAAGTACCACTCGGTCACGCGGCGACCCTAGCACCTCTGCTGCGCGCCGCCCTCCACGGCTCCGGCCACGCTCCCGACCCCGCGGTCGGCGTGACGGCGCTCGTGATCGAGCAGCCAGGACTTCGCCGCCATGCCCCCGGCGTAGCCGGTCAGCGCGCCGTTCGCGCCGACGACGCGATGACACGGCACCAGGATCGACAGCGGGTTCTTGCCGTTCGCGGCGCCGACCGCGCGGCTCGCGCTCGGCCGGCCGAGCCGGCGTGCGAGGTCGCCGTAGCTGCGGAGCGTGCCGTACGGGATCTCGCCGAGCGCGCCCCACACGAGCTGCTGGAACGCGGTGCCCCGCGGCTCGAGCGGGAGGTCGAACGCGTGGCGCTCACCCGCGAAGTACTCGGCGAGCTGCGCGGCGGCGCGCTCGAGGAGCGGCGAGCGCCCGACGATCGCGGCGGGCGCCACCTGCACGGGGAGGTACAGCCCGGCGATCCCGGTCGGGCTCGCGACGAGCCGGAGCTCGCCGACCGGCGACTCGATCTTCATCATCGTCAGCAGCGTCAGCATCGGAACCTCCCAGAGATGACCACAGGTACATCACCGCGTACGACCGGAACGGGCGCCAGGCCTCGGCGCGGGCCTCGGCGGCGCGCGGCGCTGCACCGAGCGCCTTGCGGATGCCGAGATCCGCGGCCGGAAACGCATCGGGGACGTGCAGCGCGCGCATCGCGAGGTAGTGCGCGGTCCACGGGCCGATGCCCGGCAGCGCGGTGACCTGCGCGACGAAGCTCGCGAGCTCGCGCCCGCCATCGAGCCGGAGCGCGCCGCTCGCG
>JALZOI010000555.1 GCA_030857245.1 Myxococcota bacterium | reverse complement strand
GGGTCGCGGCGCCGCCGGTCGAGCCGGAGCCGGCGCCGCCGGTCGTGCTCGACAAGGAGCTCGACGAGGAGCTCGGCGAGGATCTCGCGAAGACCGCGCCGCCGCTCGAGGACGCTCCGAGCCCGCGCGCCGAGCACCCCGCCCGGGCGCAGAGTGCGCCCCCGAAGGCCTCGAAGCAGCCCACGATCCGACGCAAGCCCCCGACGCGGAGCCCGCGCAAGCCACCGGCCGCGCCGGCGTCGGAGCCCGAGGACCTCTATGACACGCGCTGATCTCGTTGCGGTCCCCGCGATCAACCGTCGCCTGCTCGGCACCCATCGTCTGCTCGGCACCCGTCGTCTGCTCGGCCGGGGCCTGGCGCCGGCCGTCCTGCTGGGGAGCCTCGTGATCGGCAGCCCGGTCGCCGAGGCGCAGTCCGCCGAGGCGGAGGTGCTGTTCCGCGACGGACGCAAGCTGATCAAGGCCGGCAAGCTCGAGGCTGGTTGCGACAAGCTCGCCGCCAGCGATCGCCTCGAGGCCAGCGTCGGCACGCTGCTCAACCTCGGCGACTGCCGCGAGAAGCTCGGCCGCCACGCGAGTGCGTGGGCCGCGTTCAAGAAGGCGGAGTCGCTCGCGAAGCGGGCGGGCGGCGACGCCAAGCGGCGCGCCGAGGCCGGCAAGCGCGCCGCGGCGCTCGAGCCGAAGCTGTCGAACCTCGTCATCAATGTCCCCACGAAAGTCGAGGGCATGGTGGTCAAGCGCGACGACGAGATCGTCGACGCCGCGTCGTGGAGCACCACGGTGCCGCTCGATCCCGACACCTACGCGATCGTCGTCGAGGCGCCCGGCTACAAGCCGTGGCGCACCGAGGTCACGCTCGGCGGCGCCAGCCGCCGCCAGGTCGTCACGGTGCCGCCCCTCGAGAAGGTGCCGGTCGTCCGGCCGCCCGAGCCGCCACCGCCGGTCATCGTGACGCCGCCGCCGCCCGTCGTGGTCTCCCCCGAGCGCTCCGAGCCCACGCCCACGCTGGTCGTCACCGACCGGCGGTCGGCCGGGACGTGGTCGACGGCGCGCAAGGCATCGGTCGGGCTCGCGGTCGCAGGTGCGGGTGCGGCCGGCGCCGGCGCCTACTTCGGGCTCCGCTCCACGGATCTCGAGAGCCAGTCGAACGAGATCTGTCCACAGACGAGCTGCGACGATCCCGAGGGCCTGCGGCTCAATGCCGACGCCCGCGAGGCCGCGACCCGCGCCAACATCTTCTACGTCGCCGGCGGCGTCGCGCTCGCGGTCTCCGTCGTGACCTGGGTGCTCGGCGCACCCGATGACGAGACCATCGTGACCCCGACCGTCGGTGATGGCCGCGTCGGCGTGTCCTTCGGCGGGAGGTTCTGAGTCATGCGCGCGCCTTGCCGGCTGGTCGTCCTCGCGCTCGCGTCGCTCACGGTGCTGGCGACGGCGTGCTCGGTTCCCGAGAAGCAGCCCGCGTCGGGTGACGGTGGCGTCGACGGCATGACGCCCGACGGAGATCCGACCCAGCCCGACACCATGATCACGATGGCGCCGGAGCCGTTCAGCCGGTTCAGCAGCGCCATGTTCCGGTTCAGCTCGAACCTGCCGAACGCGACGTTCGAGTGCAGCTTCGATGACGAGACTCCGATCCCGTGCACGACGCCGTACACCCGGTCGCTCGGCGATGGGGCGCACACGTTCTCGGTGCGCGCGATCGGTTCCGATGGCACCGAGGACATGACGCCGGCCGAGCACCTGTGGATGATCGACACCGTCGCGCCGCAGACCCAGCTGACCGAGACGCCGCCGGCCGCCGACAACAGCACGATGGTGCGGTTCTCGTTCACCTCGAACGAGGACAACGTGACGTTCGACTGCGCACTCGACGGTGGGACGTACGTGCCGTGCGTGAGCGGCGCGATGTTCGGCCCGCTCGGCGACGGCTCGCATGCGTTCTCGGTGCGCGCGCACGACCGCGCCGGCAACGTCGACGCGTCGCCCGCGATCTACGCGTGGTCGGTCGACACCAGCACGCCCGATACGCAGCTGATGAGCGGCCCCGAGGGTGCGGTCAGCGCGACGACCGCGACGTTCACGTTCGGCTCGCAGGACGCCGGCGCCGGCGCGACGTTCGAGTGTGCGCTCGATGGCGCGGCCTTCACGCCATGCACGTCCCCGGCGGTCTACGCGAACCTCGGCGAGGGCGAGCACCTGTTCGCGGTGCGCGTGAAGGATGCCGTCGGCAACTTCGATCCCACGCCGGCGATGCGGTCGTGGACCGTCGATCTGTCGGCGCCCGAGACCACGCTGACCGGTGGCCCGTCGGGCACCACCCGGCTGGCGAGCGCGACGTTCACGTTCACCAGCAACGAGCCCAACGTCACGTTCGCGTGCAGCCTCGACGAAGCGCCCTTCGCCGCCTGCACCTCGCCGCACAACATCGCGGGGCTCGGCCAGGGCGCGCACACGTTCGCGGTGCGCGCGATCGACATGGCCGGGCACCCCGATCTGACGCCGGCCTCGCGCACGTGGACCGTCGACTCGGTGGCCCCCACCATCTCCATCACGAGCGGCCCGGCGACCGGCAGCACGAGCGGGCCGCGCGTGGTGTTCGTGTTCACGGTCAACGAGGGCGACATGACGTGCAGCATCGATGATGCGCCGTTCACCGCCTGCGCGAGCCCCCTCGCGTTCAACGCCCCGGCCGGTGCCCACACGTTCCGCGTCCGGGCGAGCGATGCCGCGGGCAACGTCGCGACGACCAGCCGGTCGTGGGCGGTGGCCTGCGCGGCTCCCGACGCCACCGGCGCGACCGCGCTGCTCCACCTCGACGACACCGGCCAGGTCCTCGCGAACGCGGTGGCGGGCGGGGCGAGTGCGCTGCTCGGCACCACCGACATGGTCGAGGCGAGTGACCCGGCGTTCGTGCCAGGTCGCTTCGGCACCGCGCTCGCCTTCACGGCCGCCGACAGCGACGTCGTGACGTGGCCGGTCGCGCTCGGCGCGATGACCGACGTCTCGATCGAGCTGTGGGCCCGGCCGGACGCTGCGGCCGGCTCGCGCGATCTGCTGACGAGCGGCGACGGTCGGCTCGCGCTCCGCGTCGTCGCGGCGAGCCCGACGACGGTGCAGCTCACGTTCACGGTCGTCGAGGCCGGCGGCACGGCTCGCGTCGCCACCTCCGCGCCGGTCGCCGCCAACGCGTGGCACCACGTGATCGCGACGCTCGATGATCCCGCGCTCCGGCTGTGGGTCGACGGCGTCCGCACCGACGCCGCCGTGGAGCTCGGCGCCGGCCCGACGCTCGATGCCCTCCAGCTCGGTGGCAGCGGCGGCGCCGCCTACGAGGGCTCGCTCGACGAGGTGTGGGTCGCGCAGACCGCGTTCGCCGACGACGAGGCCGCGCTGACGCGCTACTGCCCGGCGCCGTGATCACCTCATCACGGCACCGGAAACTTCTCGACGAACGGTGCGAGGACCCAGTCGAGCTCCGCCAGGTGAGGCGAACCCAGATCGCCTTCGTCACCTCGTTGCTGTCCATGCTCGCACTCTTGACGCGCTTTCCGCGCGCGCTCACCTACTTGATCGGCAGGGCATGGATCTCGATCGACGGCCCACCGGGCGCACCCTGGCGCTTGCGCAGCAAGGCGATGCGGCCACCCGCGGCGTGCCATTCGACGAACTTCCGATAGCCAGGGAGGACCAGCAGCTTGGTCGGCTGCCCGGCGGTCATATCCACGACGTAGAACTCGACGCCGTCGGGATCCTTCGAGCGCCGTTGCGACGTGATCGAGAACAGCAACTTGGTCCCGCCGATCATCTGGTCGTGTAGCGAGCCGAGGTAATACGCCGACGCTGGCCGCGCGACGGTGACCGGGCGCGCGTTGCCTCCAACGACGAGCTTGAACACGTTGTTACGACGAAACACGAACGTGCCCTGCCCGGAGCGCACGCGATGCTCGGCGGTCACGCGCGCGAACGTCCCATCGATCGGCAGCTCGGACGCCGTCACCGAACCGGCAAGCACGTCAAGGCGCACGAGTTGATGTGGCAGCCGGATGTTCTCGGCCTTGTCGTACGCACCGGCGCGACGAGCGACGAGCGACGACCAGCCATCGTCCCACCACAGCGGCCAGAGCTTTCCGTCGGGGTGATCGACACGGCCGCTGGCCTCGGTCAACACGGCAGTCTTCAACGGGCGCAGATCATCGGCGGCGAAGCTCGCGACCCGGTGCGTCGTGATCTTCGGAAGCGTGGTCCGGGTGTACGTGATGATCGTCGGCGTACCCGCAACATCGATCAGCGAGATCTGGTCGAATGGACCGATCGAGGTCTGCGGCATCGGCCCGGCGATCGGAATGCTCCATGCGCGGTGCTGCTTGCCGACGGCCTCGATCAACAGCACGCGATCGGGCGACACCCAGTGGAGCTGCTGCGGCATCGGGACCGCAGGCACGGTTGCCTCGTCGGTGCCGCCGGGGAGCGAGGCGATCTTGAGCGTGATCGTGCGCGGAGCGAGGCGGTTGGTCTCGACCTGCACGTACGCGAGCTTGGTCCCCATCGAGTTGATCGCGAACGCGTTGGCGAGAAACCCCTTCGACGCCGTGACCGTCGCGGTCGGCGCTGGATCGCGCTCCGCGTGGGCCGCCCGCATGGACATCGAGGCGGTCAGCGCGGCGAACAGCAGGACGGTTGACTTCACTCTTCGGTTTATAACACGCGACCGCTCGACGAACTCCGCTGAACGCGCGCGTGGGCTGCTCGTCGCTCGCGTTTCACCTGAACGACGAAGTAGCCGCAACTACGCGGTGGGCGTGTTCGCGATCGCGTTTGTCCTGCGCAAGGAGCCGCTCGCGCGGCGCGCGAAGCTGCGACATCCTCGAGAACGGCACGCTCGTTCACTCGACGGTCGCGCGATGGCGCGCGTCACGCTCGCGCGAGCAGGCGAGCCGGTCCTGCGGATCAGTCCGGTGCTGGCGATGGATCTGTACCGCTGGTCGCCGAGCGCACGCTCGCGGATCGCTGGCGGCTGTTCGCCGAGCACCAGCGAGGCTGGGTCAACTCGTCGTACCCGACGCCGGGTTCGTCGACGGCGACGAGGGTCTGCGGTGCTAGCGCGCGCGACCGACCGGCGCGGCAGAGGGCGAGGCGTCGGTCGCCGGCTCGGCCGGAAATCGGAGCGGCACGACGACGGTCACGACGGTGCCGCGGGGAGCGCGCCGGCGGACGTGGCACTCGCCGCC
>JALZOI010000554.1 GCA_030857245.1 Myxococcota bacterium | reverse complement strand
CGGTTGAGCTCACGGGCTCGGGCACGGCGTCGACGGTGACCTCGGGCTCGGGCACCCGCGTCATCCGCCACAGCGCGACGAGGATCGCCAGCACGGCGAGGCCTCCGATCACGAGGGTGGTGGGCAGGCGCATCGCGGGCTCGTTACTTGTCGCCCCCGCGCCAGCGCAGGTAGCGGGCGAACCCGAGCAGCTCGCGGAGCTCGGCGGCGCCGAGCTGGCGCGCCTCGGTCACCAGGGCCGCGACGATCGGCTCGGGCCGCTCGTCGGGGCTGCAGCGCCGAAGGTCCCAGCGACCGCGCGTGAAGTAGCCATCGATGCGGTACGGATCGACGACGATGCCGAGCCACGGCGAGGTGTCCTCGTGGCGATCGACGTTGACCATGCGGCCGACCAGGCGGTTGCCGCGGAGCGCCGCATCGATCAGGTACGTGCCCTCGTCCTTGTAGAGCAGGAACACGCGATCGCCCTCGATGCGGACCGTCGCCACGCCCTGGTGCCACGCGCCGGTCCCGGTGCGCCACCGGCTCGTCCACGGCCCGTCGAGCCCGTCGCCCTCGGTCGCGACCGCGACCCATGCGAGCGCGTTCTCGTCGGCCGACGGATCGCTGGGCTCGCGTACGCTGCGGGCGAAGTCCTCGACGTCGCCGCCGTTCGGGTCCGGTACGTCCTCGACGGAGAATGGGTTGCGCAAGGGTCCTCCTGATCTGCCTAGTCTTGAAACAGGTTCTCGGACTCGGTCTGCTGACCGTGGCGGTCACCCTGCAGGGCGTCGCTGAGATCGCTGGTCGTCTTGCGGAGCCGCTGGCCGAGCACCTGGACGAAGCTCCATAGCATCTTCGTCGCGAGTGCGGGCTCGCGCTTGATGATCTCGTAGAAGTCCTTCCGCGTGACCGTGAGGAGGCGGGTGTCCTCGAGCGCGGTGGCGGTCAGCGAGCGCATCGAGCGATCGACGAGCGACATCTCGCCGAAGTGCATGCCCCGCCCGAGCTCGGCGACGACGGTCTCGCCCTTCGTCAGCCGCACGCTCCCCGACAGCACGACGTACATCGCATCCCCGGGCTGACCGGCGCTGAAGATCACCTGCTCGGCCTTCGCGTCGAGCGTGTCGGCGATGTTCGAGACGCGCACCAGCTCCTTGTAGGACAGGAAGCGGAACATCTGCATGCCCTTGAGGACGTCGAGCTTGAGCGAGACCTCGGTGGTCCGCGGCGCGAGCTCGGCGGATGCGGTGTCGCCGATCCGGATCACCACGGCGGTGATGTTGTCGTGGCCGCCGCCGGTGTTCGCCAGCTCGACGAGCGCGCGCGGCACTTCCTTGACCTCGCCGGTGGCGAGCTGCTTGGGGAGCTCGCCCTCGTCGACGTACGCGTACATCCCGTCCGAGCACAGCAGGAAGCGATCGCCGGGCAGGATGTCGAAGTCGAACGTGTCGACCTCGACCGAGCCATAGACGCCGACCGCGCGGGTCACCGCGTTCTTGTACTGCTTGTAGGGCGAGCTCTCGATCTGCTCGCGGTTGAGCTTGCCGCGCCGGACCAGCTCGTTCATCAGCGAGTGATCCTCGGTGAGCACGTGGCACTGGTTCTGGCGCGCGAGGTACACGCGGCTGTCGCCGACGTGCGCGATGAAGCCGCGGAGCTGGTCGGTGCCGCCGGCGATCAGGAGCACGGTCGCCGTGGTGCCCATGCCGCGCTTGTCGGGCTCGGCTTGCGCGCGGGCGTGGACGGCGCCGCACGCGGCCTGCAGCGCATGCTCGAGGACCTGGAGGATCTCGTACGCCTGGACGCCCGGATGGTCGACCCGGTAGCGGTCGATCAGGTCGCGGTTGTTGTAGATGGCGTCGCGGATCTCGTGGACGGCGATCGACGAGGCGACCTCGCCCGCGGCGTGCCCGCCCATGCCGTCGGCGACGAGGAACAGCCGGAGCTTCTTGTCGATGAGGAAGTTATCCTCGTTATGCGTACGCTGACGACCCACGTCGGTCGCCGCCGCGAACGTCAACTCCATCACGGTGAGGGTAAGACGCCCCCGGGGAGCGGTCAAACAGAGTTACCGCGCGAGAGCTGCCAGGCAGGCGATCGCGGGCGCCCGGGCTTACCGGCGTTTCGACGACGCCAGGAAGAAGAGCAGGCGGTCGAATTGACTCTCGAGGGTCTGTCCCAGCACGCCGGGCGCGAGCTCGGCCTCGATCAGGCGGTGGATCATCGACTCGTCGTTGAGGCCCTCGTAGATCCGGCCGCCGATCACGATCGCGGGCGAGCGCGTCACCCCTGACTTCCGGGCCAGCGCGATCCAGTCGAGGGTGGCATTCGCCAGGCGGGCGCGGCAGGCCGACAGCCGCTGGGTGTCGATGTCGAGCTCGCTCGAGACCAGGTCGATCAGCTTGTCGGCCGCCATCCGCCGGCCGTGCGCGCGGTTCGCGTGATCGAGCTGCTTCGTGATCCAGCGCCAGCCCGGTGACGCGCTCAGCTCCTCGGGGCTCGAGCCGACGAGCTCGGCGCAGCGCGCGGCATCGCCGAGCAGCGCGAGATCCGCGGCGTCGTCGCGGCTGACGTCGAACCACGGCGCCCACACCGCGCGGATCTCGTCGCCGTAGATCTCCTGGACCTGGCGGCGGACGATGCGGAGCAAGCCGCCGCACGCGGGATCGTTCGGGCGACACAGCACGACGACGGGCACCGGCGCGCTCGCATCGGCCTTGCCGAAGGAGGGCAGGCCGTCGAGCACGAGCGGCGGCGAGGCGAGCGGGTGCTCGGTCGGATCGCGCTCGAGATCCTCGTCGGTCGGTCCCGCCGTCACGACGAACGGCGGGTCGACGCGGCGGACCTGCTCGTCGAACGCCCGCGCGAGCTCCCGGGGCGCGTACCCCTGGTCGATGAGCTCGAGCGAGCGCTCGTAGGCCAGGAGGTACTCGCGCTCGTACTCGGCCTCGGTCGCCGCGCGGACCACGCGGCTGTTGAACAGCACGCCGGGCGGCGAGCCGTGGAGCCGCTCGAGCCGGCGATCGTTGGTGGCGAACACGTCGGAGTAG
This sequence comes from Myxococcota bacterium, assembly GCA_030857245.1. Taxonomy (GTDB): domain Bacteria; phylum Myxococcota_A; class Polyangia; order Haliangiales; family Haliangiaceae; genus JABFXX01. The sequence goes on along the minus strand of JALZOI010000554.1, from coordinate 2,203 downwards.
CGCCCCTCGGAGATCGCGGCGCCGAGCCGCTGCTCGTCGATGCCGACGCCACGGGCGAGCTCGAGCGCCTGGTCCTTCGTGAGCAGGTTGTTCATGCGCGGGGCATGCAGCGCGTCCATCAGCTCGAAGAACTTGCCCTGCGCGTGCGCCTCGAGCGCCGCGATCGGCAGCTGGCTCTGGGCGGTGCGCTTGACGATCCGGTAGATGATCCGGATCCGCGCGGGGTGCTTCGCCTGCAGCCGTTCGAGCGCGCGGTACGCGGCGAGCCGCGATCCGGCGTTGGTCTGCGGGATGAAGAAGTACTCGATCGTGACGAGCGCGTTCGCGGGACCGCGGGTCGGGGCCGTCGACGGATCGCGGTGCTCGACGCGCACGACCCCACCGCCCGGCGCGGCAGTGGCGACCCCGAGCGTCGCGAGCAGCCCGACGGCGATGGCGAGGCGGAGGCCCGTCATGTGCGGCGGTCCGGGGTGGCGCCTGCGGAGGGATCTGCCGCCGCGTCGAGGTCGCCGACGTCGGCTCGCTGCGCGCCGACGCTCGCGGCGGCGAGCTCGTCGTCGTCGAGCGGCTCGACCGTGGGCCAGAGGTACGCGAAGTACAGGCCCGCGGACACGAGCAGCCCCAGCACCAGCGCCATCACGAACGGTTCCCAGATCACGCGGCGATCATAGCGCGGCGGTCCGCGTGGTGTAGGCTCCATGCGCATGTACGCCGCCGCCTTGGTGCTCTCGGCCGGAACCACCGCGGGCACGATCGGGATGCCGTTCTTCCAGCTCGGCTCGATCGGCCCCATCCAGTCTTTCGGCATCATCGTCGCGGTCGGCGTCTTGATCGGCGCCTCGCTGCTCCGCCGCTACGCCGAATGGCACGGGGTCAGCGATGCCCACATCCGCGGCCTGAGCGGATGGATCGCCGTCCCCGGCTTCATCGGCGCGCACGTCTTCGACGTGCTCGCGTACCAGTGGAACGACTTGATGAGGGACCCGCTCCTCATGCTGAAGCTGTGGTCCGGCATCTCATCGTATGGCGGCTTCATCGGCGGCGCGCTCGGCTTCGCGTTCTACGTGTGGTGGAAGCGGCTGCCCACCCGGCTGATGGCCGACGTCGCCGTGATCGGCCTGCTCCCCGCGTTCACGATCGGCCGCATCGGGTGCACCGTCGTCAGCGACCACATCGGCGACGCCGTCGATCCGAATGCCTGGTACGCGCCGCTGGCGATGCACTATCCGACGAGCCTCAACATGGAGGCGATCCACTGGGTCGTCTCGCATACGCCCGGGGCGGCGGGGCAGAAGACGATCCTCGCGTGGAACCTCGGGTTCATCGAGCTGCTCTACCTGCTCCCGGTCAACGCGCTCATCCTGTGGCTGGCGTTCCGCTCCGCGAAGCGCGTGCCAGCGGGCTTGCTCGTCGTGCTGACGGGGATGCTCTACGCACCCGTGCGGTTCTTCCTCGATTATCTGCGTCCGGAGAACAGCGATCCGCGCCATTTCGGCTTCACGTTCGCGCAGTGGAGCTCGATCCTGTTCTTCGCGATCGCGGCCTATGCGGCCGCGCGCGTGCTCAAGAACGGCAAGCCGGCCGAGACGGTCACGAAGACCTCGCGTGAGGCGCAGGAGCGCCTGCGGATCATCCTGAAAGAGGATGAAGAGGTCGCCAAGACCAAGGGCTCGGGTAAAGCTAAGGGCTAGCCGACCGCGACGGCCGGCAGGAGCACCCAGCCATGGCCCACCCAGACGACAAGTCGCAGAATCCCCAGACCGACGTGACCGCGGGCGGCTCGAAGCAGCCCTCGCCCAACTGGGAGCAGCCGGCCGACGACGGCGCCGAGGTGGATCCGGAGGAAGCGCTGGCGGCGCGCAAGGCGGAGCGCGATCCGTCGCCGACGAAGCCGAGAAAGTAAGCTCCGCCGCTCCGTGGACGTGGCACGTGGACGTGCACCTCCACGAAAAGCGTGAGCGAGAGAGCTAGCGCCGCTTCGACGCGCCGGACTTCTTGGGCTTCGCGGCTGGCTTGATCCGCCGCGCGACCTTCGCGACCTTCTTCAGGGTCTTCGCGACAGCGCGCTTCGCTGATTTCGCGACAGCCTTCGCGGCGCGCACCGGCTTGCCGGCCTTCGCCGGCTTCGCGGCCTTCGCCGGCTTCGCCGCGGGTGCCGGCTTCGCCGGCTTCGCCGGCTTCGCCGCGGGTGCCGGCTTCGCCG
>JALZOI010000553.1 GCA_030857245.1 Myxococcota bacterium | reverse complement strand
GGCACACACAGCGGCGCGCACAGCGGCTGGCAGTCGGCGTCGGCGCAGGCGCGCGCGCCGTCGCCGTCCCGGTCCTCGCCATCGCACGTCTCCTCCGGCGCGACGCCATCCCAGCGCAGCCACGCGAGCTCGTCGAAGACATTCGCGCTCGGTGCGGTGCCGCCGAGTGCCAGCACGCCGCCGCCGGCGAAGGCCGAGACCATCACGTGGTTGGCGCGCGCCCGCAGCGTCGTGACGGCGGGCACCGGCGCCCAGCTCGCGCCGTCCCATTCCCATTGATCGTTGATGAAGGACTGGGCCGTCGCGCCGCCGAACATCACCACGCGCCCGCGGGCCAGATCCCACGCCATCGCCGACGAGCCGCGTGCGGCCGGGCCGCCGACGGCGCGCGCGATCCACGTCGTGCCGTCCCACTCCCAGGTGTCGGCCGCGGCGGTCCCGTTGATGAAGCCGCCGAACATGACGACCCGCTCGCGGATCGGATCGTAGGTGGCCGCGGCCTGGTCGCGAGGGGTCGGCGACGTGGTCGGGGTCGCGAGCTGCCAGCCCTCGCCGTCCCACAGCCACGTGTCCGTGAACGCCGCCGGGCCGAGACCGCCGAACAGCACCGTCCGCTCGCGCGCCACGTCATAGACGAGGACGTGGCCGGCCCGCGGTGCCGGCCGCGCACCGGTGACGACCTTCTGCGTCCACGTGAGCCCGTCGAGCACCCAGGTCTCGTCGATGAACGCGTTGCTGCCGGCGCGCACGCCGCCGAACAGCACGAACTGGTTGCGGCGGGCGTCGAACACCATCGCGGACGCCGCCAGCGGGCCGGGGCCGGAGCCTGCCACCGCGTTGCTGTAGCGCCGGAAGGCGCCGGTCCACACCAGCGTGCTCGCAGTCTCCACCGTGCCCCCCTCGATGCCGCCGTGGATCACGACCCGGCGGCCCCGCACGTCGACGGCCGCCGCCGCCGACTGGCGTGACAGGACCGTCGGCGTCGCATCATCGACGAGCGTCCACGCACCGTCCCAGCGATAGGTCTTGCCGCGGTCGAAGGCGATCACGTGGCCCTGGCGCAGCACCCCCGCCAGCGCGTGGCGAGCCAGCGCGGGCCCTGCAGGCTGGGGCGACCACGTGGTCCCATCCCACAGCCACGCGTCGGTGCGGCTGCCGATGATTCCGGACGTCGTTCCACCGTGCAGCAGGATCTGGCCGGAGCGCGGGTCGTAGGCCAGCGCCGCGGCACGGCGTGGCGGAGGAGCCGTCGCCGGCGCGCGCTGGGTCCACGTCGCGCCGGCGAGCTCCCAGGTCTCGCCGTCATCGGCGGTCGTGGTACCGCCGAACAGCACGAGCACGCCGCGCCGCGGGTCGTACGCGAAGCTGCTGTTCAGCCGGGGCGCCGGCGCACTCGCCGTCACCACCGGCGCCCACGTCGTGCCGTCCCACGCCCAGGTGTCGGCGAGGCGGGTGGCGCCGTCGGTTCCCCCGACGCCGCCGAACAGGATGACGCGCTCGCGGGCGACGTCGTATGCCATCACGTGGTTGCGGCGCGGCGGCGGTGACAGCGGTGCCGTGCGCAGCGTCCAGGTCTCGCCGTCCCATTCCCACGTGTCGTCGAACGTCGCGCCGCCGAACAGCACCACGCGCCGCCGGACCGGGTCGTACGCCATCGCATGGTTGGAGCGCGGCGTCGGGCTGCTCGGTGGCGTCTGCAACAGCCAGCGCGCGCCGTCCCACTCCCAGGTGTAGGCGAACCCGCGGTGCTCGGCGAACAGCACCACCCGATCGCGCGCCGTGTCGTACGCGATGGCGGCGTCACTGATCTCGCCGAGCACCGGCATCACCGTCCACCGCGCGGTCTCCGTGGCGCAGTTGCTCGCGCAGCCATCGTGCGACCGCGCGAACCCGTCCACGCCGTCGTCGCAGGTCTCGCCGCGCGCGAGATCGATCACGCCGTTGCCGCAGGTCTCGTCGGAGCTGCAGTCCGCGGCGCAGCCATCGCCGGCGCCGTTGTTGCCGTCGTCGCACACCTCGTCGGGATCGAGCCGACCGTTGCCGCAGCCGACCGGCAGACAGACGCCGTCGTGGCACGCGCCGCCCACCCCGCACGGCGCGAGGTCGGGCTGACCGCTGCAGCTCGCGAGCTGGTCGGGCGTCACGCACAACGTGACGTCGTCGACGAGCGCGCAGCTCGTGCCGCGGGGACAGACCTGGCCGCCTTCGCAGGCGACGGTGGTCGAGGACACGCACCCCGTCGCGAGCGCGAGCGCCACGCCGATGCCGACGCGAGACACGACACCCAGCACGAGCTCTCCGACGCGCATGGTCCACGAGTATATGATGTCCCGCTTGCGTCGAGGGACATCGCGACGCATGTTGGTCCGCACAATGGACATGCGCAACGTCGGGGGCACGCCGGGTGGAACGCGCACGTTCTTCCTCGGCCTCGTCATGGTCATCATCGGCGGCTACCTGCTGTTCGACCAGGTCCAGGTCCACGGCGGGTTCTGGCGGTGGGGTGGGATCGGCGGCCACGGCTCGAGCTTCGGGATCACGTTGATCCCGCTGCTGCTCGGCATCGGCATCCTGTGCGCGAACGGGAGCTCGCTGATCGGCCGCGTGCTCGTCGGCGGTGGCTTCCTGGTGATCCTCGTGGGCATCATCGCCAACCTCGACATCCACTTCCGGCAGACGTCGCTCTTCAACACGCTGCTCATGCTCGGCCTGCTGGTGGCAGGCATCGGCCTCGTCGTTCGCTCCGTGATGCCGATGGAGGCGCCCCGGGACATCCGCGACCCCCGCGACCCCCGCGACGTCAACACCTGACCGCGGGACCACCTGACGGCATGAGCGCCGTCGACGCGACGTGTTATCGTCGAGGGCGTGCCCGACGAGAGAGAGGTCGTCCAGAAGACCGTGCTCGGCACGCCGCCACCGCGCTCGGCGCTCTCCCACTCGCTCGCCACGCCGCGACCCACGGTCGCGAGTGACGTCGCCGAGCTGACGCTCGACGGCGCGCTCACCGATCCGACGAAGCTGCCCCCCGGCACGCGCATCCAGCAGTACGAGCTGATCCGCGAGCTCGGGCGCGGCGGCATGGGCATCGTGTACGCCGCGCGCGACGTCAAGCTCGGGCGCCGCGTCGCGATGAAGTTCCTGATCTCGAGCTCGCGCGAGGTCGCCGATCGATTCCTCGTCGAGGCGCGCGCGACGGCGCAGTGCAGCCACGACCACATCGTCATCATCCACGAGGTCGACGAGTACGACGGCATCCCGTACCTCGTGCTCGAGTTCCTCGAGGGCCAGACGCTCCGCGAGCTGATCGGGGAGTTCAACGACAGCACCCGGCTGCCGCCGTCGCGCGTCGTCGAGCTCGTGCTGCCGATCGCGCGCGCCCTCGAGCGCGCGCACGACCTCGGCATCGTCCACCGCGATCTCAAGCCCGAGAACGTGTTCGTCACGAGTGGTGGCGCGGTGAAGGTGCTCGACTTCGGGATCGCGAAGGCGCTCGCGAAGCCCGGCGATGCGCCGCGCCCGCCGAGCGCGGGCGAGCTCGAGCGGCTCGCCGACGGTGATGGTCGGCTGACGCGCGAGGGCACGATGGTCGGCACGCTCGCGTACATGTGCCCGGAGCAGGCCGGGCTCGACGAGGTCGATCACCGCGCGGATCTGTGGGCGGTCGGCGTGATGATGTTCGAGATGCTGACGGGGCGGCATCCGATCGAGCCGCTGCGCAACGACGTGCTGATCCAGAACCTCGTCACCGCCGACCCGATGCCGGCGCTGCGCGGGGTCCTCCCCGACGTTCCCGACGGGCTCGCCGACCTCGTCGATGGCTGCCTGCAGAAGGCGAAGCTCCAGCGGCTGCCGAGCTCGACGGCACTCGCCTCCGGCCTCGAGGAGCTGCTACCCAACCGCCACGGCCGCACGCTCCGCGACGGTGAAGGGCCGTACCCGGGCCTCGCCGCGTTCCAGGAGGCGGACGCCCATCGGTTCTTCGGCCGCAGCCGGGAGATCGCGCGCATGGTCGCGAAGATCCGCGAGCTGCCGCTGACCGCCGTGATCGGTCCCTCGGGAGCCGGCAAGTCCTCGTTCATCCGCGCCGGCGTGGGACCCGCGCTCAAGGCGTCGGGTGAACGCTGGGACGTGGTCACGTTGCGCCCCGGACGCCAGCCGCTCGCCGCGCTGGCCAGCGTGGTCCAGCGGCTCGCGATGCGGACCTCGCCGCAGCCGCGCGACCCGAGCGCCGACGAGCACGAGCTGCTGCTGCGCCGGCTGTCGACCGAGCCCGGCTACCTCGGGGTGCTGCTGCGCGAGCGCGCGCGGGTCACCGGCGGCACGGTCCTGCTGTTCGTGGACCAGTTCGAGGAGCTCTACACGCTCGTCGCGGATCCCGTGATCCGGCGCGCGTTCACCGCCACGCTGACCGGCGTTGCCGATGACAGCGCCGCCCCCGTGCGCGTCGTGGTCTCGATGCGCTCGGACTTCCTCGATCGGGTGTCCGAGGATCTGCAGTTCTCCGAGGAGCTCGCGCGCGGCCTCGTATTCCTCGCGCAGCCCGATCGCGAGAGCCTGCGCGAGGCGATCGAGCAGCCGGTGGATCTGGTCGGCTATCGCTTCGAGAGCGCGGCGATCGTCGGCGAGATGATCGATGCGCTCGCCGGGATGTCCGGAGCCCTGCCGCTGCTGCAGTTCGCCGCGGCGAAGCTGTGGGATGCGCGGGACCGCCAGCAGCGCCTGCTGACGACGAGCAGCTACCACGCGATCGGCGGGATCAGCGGCGCGCTCGCCGCGCACGCCGATGACGTCTACGCGAACCTCAACGCGAGCTCGAAGCGGCTGGCGCAGCGGATCTTCCAGCAGCTCGTCACGCCGGAGCGCACGCGCGCGATCCTCGAGCTCTCGGAGCTCGACCACCTCGGCGCCGATCACGACGAGGTGACGCGCGTCGTCGATCAGCTGGTCGCGGCGCGGCTGCTCGTCGTCCAGACCCGGGCCGAGGCCGGCGGCTCCGTCGAGCTCGTGCACGAGTCGCTGATCGATCGCTGGCCGATGCTGCGGCGCTGGCTCGACGAAGACGCCGAGGACACCGTGTTCATGGCGCAGCTCACCACCGCCGCGAAGCAGTGGGACAGCAAGGGCCGGCCCGCCGGGCTGCTGTGGCGTGGCGACGCGATGGACGAGGCGCGGCGGTGGGCGCGCCAGCGCCCGCGCACGCTGTCGGCGCGCGACCAGGCGTTCATCGACGCGGTGTTCGCC
>JALZOI010000552.1 GCA_030857245.1 Myxococcota bacterium | reverse complement strand
GATCAACCTCAGCCCCAGCGAGCAGGAGTGGGACACGTGCGCGCCCGAGGTCGTCATCCGCGAGGCCGGCGGGCGGTTCACCGACGCCGAAGGCCACCCGTTTCGCTACAACCAGCCCGACCCGATGCACTACCGCGGCAGCGTCGCCACGAACGGCGCGTGCCACGGCGCGCTGCTCGCGCTGCTTCGCCCCTACCTCGCGGACGCCCTCGCGGCGATGAGCCGCCGGTGACCGCTCCGCCGGTGACCGCGACGAGTCCGCGCGCGATCCTCGCGGTCGACGGCATCGACGGCAGCGGCAAGTCGACGTTCGCGCACACGCTGCTCACCAGCCTGCGCGGGCACGGCTGCGAGGGCGTGATCGTCAGCGTCGACGACTTCCGCCGCCCGATCGAGTGGTCCGCGCTCGACCGCCCCGAGGTCGACGTCTACTTCGACTCGTACTACGACCTCGATCTCGCGGAGCGCTGCCTGCGCGAGTTCATGGCCGGGGCCGCGAGGGTGACCATCCCGCGCTACGACGTCCTGACCGAGCGCATCGATGGCACGCGCGAGCTGGGCTTCGCGGGCGCGCACGTCGCGATCGTCGAGGGGGTGTTCCCGCTGCGGATCCCCGCGGTCGCCGAGGGCGTGGTGATCTACCTCGAGGCCAGCGAGCCCGAGGTCCGCCGGCGGATCATCGAGCGCGACACCAAGAAGCGGCGCTCGCGCGAGGAGACCGAGGCGCGGATCGACCGCCGCTACTTCCCGTCGCAGGAGCGCTACCGCGCGCTGTTCGCGCCGCGCGACCGCGCCGACATCGTCATCGACAACGAGGACCCGACGGCGCCGCGGGCGGTCCGCCGCGATCTCGCACGAGTCGCCGAGCCGCTCCGTGGCCTCCTCGATCGCGCGCTGCCCTCCTAGACCAGGCGCGGCCCGCCGCCGCGCCGCGCGACCTCGCGCAGCTGCCCACGCAGCCGCAGGTGCTCGCTCGTGATGATCGTCCCGCTCACCAGCGCACCGACGAGGATCCCGCCGTAGATCACCGCGTAGCCGTTCATGAACGTGATCGCGAAGGCGGCCAGGTTGATGAAGTCGCGCCGGATCACGTAGAGCGCCCATTGCCCCACGACGAGCATCCAGGGCGCGAGGTTCGACGGAGCCCGCGGCCGCGCGCGCAGCCCGGCACCACCCGGCGCGTCGACGACGTCGAGCGTGCCGACGTAGTACTGGCTGCCGCCAGCCTTCAGCACGACGATGCAGAAGTAGTAGATCCCGTAGATCGAGGCGACGTAGCTCAGCGTCCCGATCACGATGCTCGCCGCGATCCACGGCTCGGGATGCAGCGCGTACGTGTGGTAGCCGATCGCGATGAAGTACGCGACCGAGGTCACCTCGTCGACGATCGTGTCGAGCCACGCGCCGAGCGGCGAGCTCGTGAGCTTGAGCCGCGCGATCTCGCCGTCGCAGCCGTCGAGGATCCCGGACGCGAACACGAGGCCGGCGCCCCAGATCAGCGCGCCCTGGCCGGGCTGCGCGGTGAACCAGCAGCCGATCAGCCCGATCAGCCCGACGAGGATCGACACCTGGTTCGGCGTGATGGGCGTGTGCAGCAACAGCTGCGTGAGCGGCTTCGATAACGGCCTGTAGATGTACTTGCTGACCGGGCTGTCCTCGTCGGCCTTCGTGAGGATGCGGAGCAGCATCCGGGTGGCGGCCTTGCGCTCGGCCGGGGTGGTCGCGAGGTGGACGGCGATGTCGCCGTGCGGGATCCGCTCGGCCGGTGCGCTCGCGGTGCCGGCGGCCCACCGCGCCGCGACCTCGGCATCCCCGTTCGCCGGCGAGGCCGCGATCGCCCCGATCACGTCGCGCGCGGCGTCCCCGCAAACCCACAGCGCGCCGGCGTAGGTCCCGGTCGGTCCAACGGCAAGCCGCCGATCCGCCCGGCCTTCGAGCAGCGGCTTGATCAGCGGCGGATGGACCAGCCGGTCACCGCCGCGGATCACGAGCAGTGCGGCGTCCCCGCGGTCGGCATCCCACGCGGCGAGGCCCGCCGCGCCCGCCGCATCCTCGATGACGTACGTCCGCCGCGCGCCGACCCGACCTGCCACCCGGCGGGCGCGCTCCACGAGGGTGAGCCCGAGCAAGACGGTGCCGGCGTGCGGTGAGTTTGCGACGATGACCGCGTCAAACGTCATGTCGCGGCAGGCGCAGCGTGCACGCGGAGCAGCGCCTCGGCGCGCTCGAGATCCTCGACGGTATCGATCTCGAGGAGCGTGCAGTCGTGGACGTCGACGATGCGGAACGGCACGCGCTCGCTGCCGGTCAGCCGATCGAACGCCTTCTCGTAGTACTCGTGCGTCAGCTGCAGCTCGGGGAACAGCGCGAGCTCGGCGAACACGTGCCGGGCGGCGGCGGCCGACAGCTTGGTGACGCCGATGTACTCGCCGACGCAGCGCCGCGGGTCGAGCTGCTTGCTGATCGCGAGGACGGTGTCGGTGCCGGGGCGGAGCTCCACCTTCATCGTCTCGTCGTCGAGGTCGGGGCGGCAGTCCACCGCGAGCAGGGCGTCGCCGGACGTGGCGAGCATGCGCGGCAGGATCTTGTCGTCGAGCAGGACGTCGCCGTCGAGCTGGAGGAAGTCGTCGTCGGCGAGGGCGTCGCGGGCGACCGCCACCGAGTAGAAGTTGTTCCAGGCCTCGAAGTGATCGTTGCATACGACCGTGCAGTCGTGACCCCGGCGCGCGAGCTCCTGGCGCAGCACGTCGAGCTTGTAGCCGCCGACCACGATCACGTCGCAGCTCGGGATGCCGGCCGCGGCCAGCATCGCGAGCTGGCGGACCAGGAACGAGGTGCCCGCGACCTCGACCAGCGCCTTCGGGCGGTCATTGGTGAGCGGGGCGAGGCGCGAGCCGATCCCGGCTGCCAGGATCACTGCCTTCATGAGTTAGGTCCACGCACGGCGCGGCACGATACGCGAAGGCACCGGCCAGTCAACGGGGCGGCAGCCGGGCGATCAAGAAGTACGGAAGCCCGCGCTTGATGCGCGGGTAGGGTCACCAACCGGCCACATCCGCGGCATGCGGCTGTCAAACCACCGCCACATTGCGGTTAAAAGCTGACGCTTCTCGGGCCAAGTGGTCGAAAGCCCGAACGGTGTACTTGTTGCACCAGGCGCTCCTCATGGTCCCGCACGCCGTCGTGCTCGCTACACGCCTGTCCCTGGAGCAAGGGAGCGGGCTCTCGGCAGATGCGGTGACGAACGTTCGCCACTCTCTCGAAGCCCTCGCTGCGCTCGGCGTTCGCGAGGTCCTGGTCGTTGACGGTCGGCACGTCGAGCAGCTCCGTGACCGGCTCCAGCTCCACACGCTGCCGCAGCTCAACGTGCGCGTGCTTGCGAATCTGTCGTGGAAGAACCTCAGCGGCTCGGCCGTGCTCGCCGCCCGTCCGTGGATCGAGGACACCGAGCGCTGCCTCGTCATCCGCGGCGACCGCCCGCTCGAGGTCAGCGCCCTCCGCCTGCTCGCGCAGCTCGCCATCGAGCCGGCGCTCGACGCCGCCATGGTCGTCGCCGCCGGCACCCGCAACCGCGGTTGCGAGACCCGCGTCCGCTACGAGCGCGAGTCGGACACCGACTTGCTGAGCGTCCAGGACCTCGGCAAGGACCTCGAGGACGCCGATGGCGTGTTCACAGGTCACGCGCTCGTCAGCCGCACGATCCTCGACGCGCTCGCCGATCTGCCGAACCCGACCCTCGAGGACGGGCTCCTCGAGCTCGTCCAGCGCGGCCGTGTCGTCGCGCTCGAGACGCCGTGGGCGTGGGGCGATGACCACCAGCCGATCGAGATCGAGGACAAGGTCACCGCGCTGCTCGAGGCCAAGAGCCACGCGCGCCACATGCTGCTCAACCCCGGGCCGGTCAACACGACCGCCATGGTCAAGAGCGCGCTCGTCCACCACGACGTCTGCCACCGCGACTCGACGTTCTCGGAGCTGATGGTCTCGCTGACCGGCAAGCTGCGGCGGATCTACCGCGGCACCCCGCACCACACCGTCGTGGCGATCACCGGCAGCGGCACGGCGGCGATGGAGTCGGCGCTGGTGTCGACCGTGCCACCCGACAAGAAGATCCTGATCATCGATAACGGGGCGTTCGGCGCCCGGCTCGTCGAGGTCGCCACCGTCCACGAGATGGACGTCGTCCACCTGCGCTACGACTGGGGCCAGGCGATCTCGCTCGACGACGTCGAGCACGCGCTGTGCGTCTACCCCGACATCGCGGTGGTCGCGATGATCCACCACGAGACCTCGGTCGGCCTGCTCAACCCGGTCCGCGAGGTCGGCGCGCTGTGCCGCGAGCACGACGCGCTGCTCGTCGTCGACGCGGTCTCGTCGCTGGGCGCCGAGGACATCGACGTCGTCCGCGACAACATCGACATCTGCTACGGCAGCGCGAACAAGTGCCTGCATGCGGTCAGCGGCGCCTCGTTCATGTGCGTCTCGCCGCGCGTGTGGAGCCGGATCGAGAAGCTCAAGCCGCGCTCGTACTACCTGGACCTCAAGCGCTACCGCCGCTACATGGACGAGCTGGCGCAGACGCCGTTCACGCCCGCCGTGTCGGTCTACTTCGCGCTCGACGCCGCGTGCACCGAGTTCCTCGCAGATGGCCACGCCGCGCGGTTCGAGCAGTACCGCACGCGCAACCGCGTGCTGCGCGCCGGCCTCGCCGCGCTCGGCATGCCGTCGTACACGGCCACCGGCAACGAGTCCCACTCGATCGTAACCTGCCGGCTCCCCGATGGCGTCTCGTTCGAGCCGCTGTACGACGCCGTCAAGGAGCGCGGGATCATCGTCTACGGATGCAAGGGTGTGCTCGCCGATCGCTACATGCAGATCGCGAACATGGGCGAGCTCAGCCTCGAGAACATCGAGCACTTCCTCGCTGTCCTCCGGGACGAGCTCGGGCGCCTGCGCGCCGCCCGGACCACGCCGATCGTGACCGCGAAGCCTGCAGCCGCCCGCGAGTCCAGCCCGCCCGCCGGCGCGGTCGGTCGGCGCGCGTCTCGCTCGATCAAGTGATCGCAGCGGCCGCGCGGGATCAGGCTCCGGTGGCCGGCACGATCTTCGTCGACTACCAGGGCCGCGAGGACATCGCGGCGATGGTGATCGGCGGGATGTCAATCATCGAGCGCGTGCTCCGCGCCGCCGCCAAGACCGGCGCCGCGCACGCGGTCGTCCGCGCCGACCGGTTGCCGCCGCTGCCGACGCTCCCCCTCGAGGT
>JALZOI010000077.1 GCA_030857245.1 Myxococcota bacterium | reverse complement strand
ACCCGAACCCGAACCCGAACCCGAACCCGAACCCGAACCCGACACCGAAACCGAGTCCGAGTCCGAGTCCGAAACCGAAACCGAAACCGATCCCCGAGTCCGACTCCCCGTCCGACACCGATCACAAGGGGGCTCGGTTGACCCCACGCGCGATGTGCGCCGTCGCCCGCGGGAACAACCGACCCCGGGAACGACCGACCCGGGGACACGGTAGGACACCGTAGTTCCTCGTCGAGCCGCACCCGATCGCATGATCGCCGCGCGTTGGCGCGCCCCATGCTTCGAGTCGCTGCGATGCGCATCGCCGTCTCGCTGCTCTGCTTCCTCGTCGCCTGCGGGAACCCACCAGGTGGGAAAGGCGACGACACGGCGGATCCGCTCGACGGGCTGGCGTCGATCACGGTCTCGCCGGTCGACCAGACGCTGGTGATCGTCGAGGGCGCGCCCGCCGTCAGCACGTACATCGCGACCGGCACGTTCGATGACGGTCGCGTCGCCGAGATCACGCAGTACGTCCAGTTCGGGCTCGCGGAACAGACCCTCGGTACGTTCGCGGCCGACGAGCTCACGACGACCGCGCACCGCGGCGGGCAGACCCAGGTGGTCGCCACGGCGGCGGGGCTCCAGGGCGCGACCGGCGTCACGATCCGGCTGCAGCAGACGTACGGGGATCCGGCCTCGACGCTGCCCGCCGACCCGGGCGGCCTGTTCGGCGGCGCCACCGACGCCAGCCGCGCACCGGCGCTGGTCTATCCCAACGACCAGGTCTCGCTGCCGCCCAACCTCGGCCGCCTCGAGCTCCACTTCCGCCCCGGCGACGCCGCGAACACGCTGTTCGAGCTGTCCTTCACGAACGTCATCACCGAGCTCAAGGTCTACCTGCGCTGCACGCTGCCGATGAACGGCGGCTGCATCTACCAGCCCGATCCGCAGGTCTGGACGTGGCTCGCCGACACGAACCGCGGCGGGCCACCGGTCACGTGGTCGCTGCGCGCGACCGACGATGCCGGCTCCGCGGTCGGCAGCTCGTCGGCGATGGCGCTGCGGTTCGCTCCCGACGACGTCACCGGCGGCATCTACTACTGGACCACCACGCTCCGCGCGATCATGCGCTACGACTTCGGCTCGTCGACCCAGATCGTCGCCGAGCAGTTCGTCGGGAGCGAGGCCGCGAACGGCGCCTGCATCGGCTGCCACGCCCTGTCGCGCGACGGCACGAAGATGGTCGCGGAGGCGGGTGGCCAGAACGACGGCCGCTTGTTGCTGCTCGACGTCGCGACGAAGACGCCGCTCGTGCCGTTCGCGTCGACCGAGAAGAGCACCTTCGAGAGCTGGAACCACGATGGCAGCGCGTTCGTCGGCGTCTACGGCGATACCGGCTCGACGAACTTCGACCTCAAGCTGTTCGACGGCACCACCGGCGTGGTCACCGCCACCATCCCCGCGGGCGGCACCTCGACAAACCCGTCGAACCATCCCGACTGGTCGCCCCTCGGAGACCGCATCGCCTACGTCAACGTCGGCGTCAAGAACACGCTGCAGAAGAGCTACAACGGCGAGGTGCGCACCGTGGCGAGCTCGGGCGGCACGTGGGGCGCGTACGAGGTCCTCGTGCCGCGCACGCCCGGCAAGCACCGCTACTATCCGGCGTTCGGCCCGGACGGCAAGATGCTCGTGTTCAACGAGTCGATCTGCGCGACGGGCAGCACCGGCGCCGACTGCGACGGCGACAGCGATCCGACGGCCCAGCTCTACGCGATCGACGGCGTGACCGGCGGCGCGATCACCGCGCTCGACCGCGCCAACGCACCCGGCATCGCCGATGGCGCCCAGACCCGGCTCACCAGCTCGTTCCCGAAGTGGAACCCGTTCGTGTTCCGTCGTGATGCCAGTGGCGGCCGCCTCGCCTGGCTGACGTTCGCGTCGACGCGCCAGTACGGCCTGCGCCCGCCGCCCGGCAACGGCACGCTGCTGTGGATGGTCGCGGTCGATCTGGATGCGCCGGCGGGCACGGACCCGAGCGCCGCCGCGTTCGCCCTGCCCTTCCAGGATCTCGCGACGTCGAACCACATCGCGCAGTGGACCACCGAGATCATCACGCTCGAGTGAGCGGCCCCGCAGCGCGCTGCCGGCCCGCGGTCAGGGCACGAGCTTGTAGCCCAGGCCGTACACCGTCAGGATGTGGCGCGGGTTCTTCTGGTCTTCCTCGAGCTTGCGACGCAGCTTGACGATGAAGTTGTCGACGGTGCGGCTCGTCGGGGAGGCCTGGATGCCCCACACCTTCTCGAGCAGCTCGTCCCGCGACACGGTCTCGTCGGAGCGCTCGCGCAGCAGCTTGAGGACCTCGAGCTCGTAGAACGTCAGCCGCTTGCTGGTGCGGCCCTTCGTCATCGTGTGCTTGCGGGCGTTGATCGTCCACGTCCCGATCGCGAAGGTCTCGTCGGCGTGCGATGACATCCGCGTCTGGCGACGGAAGATCGCGTTGATCCGCGCGATCAGCTCGGCGACCGAGAACGGCTTGGTGACGTAGTCATCGGCGCCAGCCTCGAGCCCCCGGATCTTGTCGGTCTCCTGCGCCTTCGCGGTCAGGATGATGATCGGGACGGTCTCGTCACGCTGGCGCAGCGTCTCGCAGACCCGGTAGCCGTTATCGTCGGGCAGCATCAGATCGAGCAGCACGCAGTCGGGCGCCCAGTCCATCGCGGCGGTCAGCCCCTCGGCGCCGGTGCCGCGCGCCTGGACCTCGAAGCCCTCGAACTCGAGCGCATCGCGGATCCCGCGCACGATGTCGGGCTCGTCCTCGATCACGAGGATCCGCTTCTTCGCCCCTTCCGCAGCTTCCGTCACGGCCGTCACGCCTGGATTACTTACCATCGATCGGGATCCAGATGCTGAAGGTGGAGCCTCCGCCGGGAGTGCTGGCGACCTCGACGTCGCCATGGTGGGCACGGGCGATGTGCTGGACGAGCGCCAGGCCGATGCCGGAGCCCCGGATAGGCTTCAGCCGGATGGCGCGCGCCCGGTAGAACCGCTCGAAGATCCGCTCGTGCTCCTCCGGATCGATCCCCGCGCCCCAGTCGCGGATCGCCATCACGATGCGGTTGCCCTGCCGCTGGAGGGACAGCGCGATCTTCTTCCCGTCGTGGGCGTACTTGATCGCGTTGTCGATCAGGTTGAGCACGGCGAGCGTATAGGCATTGGCGTCGAGCCGGACCAGCGGCAGGTCGGGCTCCACGTCGACCTCGAGCGACATCTCGGCCGCCTGCACCCGCCGGCCCGACAGATCGATCGCGCGGTCGACGACCTCGCCGAGGTCCATGTCGTCGGCGAACTCGTAGACGCCCATCCCGCGCTCGATCTTCGCGAAGTCGAGGACGTTGTCGATCAACCGGCCGAGCCGCACGCTCTCGCGCCAGATGATCTCGGCGTACTCGTGCGCCTGCTCGGGGCTCTTGGTGCGGCCCTCCGCGAGCATCTCGCCGAACATCGAGATGATCGACAGGGGCGTCTTGAGCTCGTGCGAGACGTTCGAGATGAACTCACTCTTGAGCTCGTTGAGCCGGCGCTCGCGGCGGATCGCGAAGCCCAGCGCGAGCAGCCCGGCGAGGATCACGACGACCGCGCCGCCGATCAGGATGGAGTCGATCAGCTGCTTGCGGCGGAGGGCGGAGTCATCGCCGAGGTCCTTCTGGGCGACCCGGAGCACGAAGCCGTCCCAGGTCTCGGTGAACCGCCGCTCGACGACGAGGCCCTCCGAGATCTCGCCGAACGGCGCGCCATAGCGGACCTCGCCGCGGTCATCGACCACCTGGTAGAGCCGCTTGCTCGAGTCGCTGAAGATGAAGAACTGCGGGAACAGGTGGCCGACCAGGTGGAACAGGTCGTCCTCGATCACGATGTAGTAGATCTTGCCGCCGTGCTCGCGGCGCATGAACGAGAACAGGTACGGCTGGTCGACGTTCAGGTAGAGGTGCCCGCGGGTGTCGAGCGGCTGGGCGGCGAGCGGGAGCTGGGGCAGCACGTTGGCGAGGAACCAGTCGCGGAACGCCACGCTC
Source organism: Myxococcota bacterium (assembly GCA_030857245.1). Lineage (GTDB taxonomy): Bacteria > Myxococcota_A > Polyangia > Haliangiales > Haliangiaceae > JABFXX01. The sequence goes on along the minus strand of JALZOI010000077.1, from coordinate 13,123 downwards.
CGGCTCGACACCACGCCGTCCGGGACGAGCTTGAGCCCGTCATCGAGCACGAACACGCTGCGGACGGCCGCCCCCGAGGTCTCGACCTTCTTCTGGAGCTTGGCCATCTCGTCGAGCTCGATGCCGCGCATCAGCTTCTTGTCGGCGTCGTCGATCAGCGACTCGATGTTGAGAACCTTCTCTTCGGCGAGATCGAGCATCAGGGCCAGCTCGCGATCCCGGGAGGTCTGTTCCGAGCGCGCGCTGTAGCCGTAATATGCGAGCGCAGCCGCCGCGGCCAACACCGCGAAGATCAAGGCATTCACGAGCAACAGGCGGCGCACGAGAGCGAGATCCTGCCACGTCCCGCATCACTTGTAAGTCCCCAAGGTTGCTAGGTGACCGGAAGTTGTGTTAGACGGCTGACTAAAGCAGATCTCAATCCGGACGTGCGATTGGATGCGCTTTCAGGTAGTTAGCCGACTCGAACTCGCGCTCCGCGCAAGAGGCAGGGATGGATTCCATCTTCGAAGAAGACGCCGATGAGGTGGGTGGGGAGATCGAGGCCTATTGCCCGTCACCGCGCTGCAAGGCGGACACGACTCACACGATCATCAGCATGTACGAGGACGAGGTCCGTCGCGTGCAGTGCGTTGTGTGCGGCGAGGTCCATGCATACCGCAAGCCGCGGGGGGACGGCACCGAGGAGGCCAGCGATGGCGCCTCGAAGAAGTCGTCCCAGAAGCGGATGACCTGGGAAGACGCGATGGCGCGAGCCACCGACGGCGACCTGGCCAACTGCCGCCCGTATTCGATCCGCGACGCCTATGAAGAGGGCGACGTCGTCCACCACCCGGTGTTCGACATCGGGTTCGTGATCGACCTGCTCCCCGACAACAAGGTCGAGGTCATCTTCCGGGACGGCGGCTCGCGTGTGCTCGTGCATAACCGAGGCGATCTCGCCTCGCGGATGCCCGACATCAGCGAGATCCCCGTGCCGCGCGAGGCCAAGAAGAAGAAGCGCGCGAAGAAGCCAGGCGCCGATGGCGTGATGGCCTCGGTGCCGGCGCGCAGCAAGGCGCAGGTCGAGGAGGCCGTCCAGCGTGCCCGTGGGGCTGCCCAGGCCCGCATGGACGAGGCGCAGAAGACGGCGGACGAGCGCAACAAGAAGCTCAAGGCCGAGGTCCGTACGAAGCCGGCCGCGAAGCCCGCGGCGGTGGCGGCGAAGGCCAAGGCACCGGCGGCGGTCGCTGCGCCCGTGAAAGCCGTGGTGGTTGCCAAGGTGACGGCGGTGAAGGCGGCTCCAGCCCCGGCCAAGGGGAAGGCGCCGGCCAAGGCCGCGGCGAAGCCGGCCAAGGCCGCGGCGAAGCCGGCGGCCAAGCCCGCCAAGGCGGCCGCGAAGCCGGCGAAGAAGGCGGCGGCGAAGCCCGCGAAAGCGGCGGCCAAGCCCGCGAAGAAGCCGGCGAAGCCGGTCAAGAAGAAGAAGAAGTAAGCGCGCCAGAAGTCGTCCAGGTGCACGTGTCGGTCACGTGCACGTGCACGTGCACCACGACGACGCAGCTGCCCCCCTGACCGCTGACTAGGGCCGCACCGGCGGCTCGGCTGCCGCGCTTCGCGATGGCGGCTCGGAGTCGGTGCGCCGGGCTTGCTGGCGGAACGGCAGCAGCACCGTGAACTCGGTGAACACGCCGGGCTGCGAGTCGACCGTGATCAGCCCCCCATGGAGCTCGATCAGGCCGCGCGCGATGTAGAGCCCGAGACCGGCGGAGTCGGGGCCGGCCGACGTGTGGTGCTTCGCCGGCTGCGCGTGGAGGAACGGATCGAAGATGCGCTGCCGATCCTGCTCGGCGATGCCGACGCCGTTGTCACGGACCCGGAGCCGCGCCCAGCCGCCGGGGTAGCGGTCCTGCGGCGCCTCGTCGACGCACACCGTGATCTCGCCCTCGTCGGGCGTGTAGCGGATCGAGTTCGAGACCAGGTTCACCGCGATCTGATGCAGCTTGTCGTGGTCGGCGTCGAGATGCTCGACGTGCTCGACCTTGGCATCGAGGCTCTGCCGGCGCGCATTCGCGAGCGGCATCATCTCGGTGACGACGTTGCGCACGACCTCGCCGAGATCGACCGCCTCGCGTCGCAGCACCATGCGCCCGGCCTCGATGCGGCTGACGCTGAGCATGTCGTCGACCAGGCGCTTGAGGCGGTGGGCGTTGCGCCGTACCGACGACATCGGCCGCTCGATCATCGGCGGCAGCTCGCCGAAGCGCCCCTCCGAGAACAGATCGAGGTAGCCGACGATGCTCGTCAGCGGGGTGCGCAGCTCGTGCGCCGCGATCGAGATGAACTCGGCCTTGATCCGGCTCTGGCGCTCGAGCTCGGCGTTCTTGGTACGGAGCTGCGCCTCGACCTCGGCGAGGGCGCGGGTGCGCTGGCGGACGATCTGGTCGAGGTTGGCGCGCAGGGCGCGGAACTCCGCGCGGGCCTCCTCGACCTCGCGCCTACGCTCCTCGAGGACGTTGCCGAGCCGGACCGCGGCATCGAACAGCTCCGCCTGGGTTGGCGACGCTGTGCCAGCGCGCTCGAGCCGCGCGATCAGCACGTCGATCGTGCGCTGCGCGGCGCCCAGCTCGCTCTCGAGCTCGGCGATCCGCTCGGTGGCCTTGTCATCGCTCGACATCACTTCGGGGCACCGATCGCGAGGCCGGTGAGGGTGTGGTTGACCAGCAGCATGCCGGACTGCTCGCCGAGGCTCTGGTAGCCGACCGCGCCGTACTGACCGTAGACGCCCGCGAGCTCGCGCTCGAGGTTGCGCGCTCGGGCCTCGCAGTGGCGGCCCATGCACGAGAAGGCGAGCAGCGCGCCGAGGTTGCCGCCGACCTTGTCGACGACGCTCGCGAGATCCGTCGTGGTCGTCCCGATCAGATCGCCAGGCCGCATGATCCGCAGCACGTGCCCGGCCTCGACGGCGCTCGACAGATGGATCTGCTCGTCGACCAGGTGCGTGATCGAGCGGACGTACGGCTCGCCGTCGACGTACCGCGCGAACGTGTGGCTCGGCGGGATGTCGAGGGGGTCGCCGATCAACCGCACGAGCTCGCGGAGCCGCGACGCCGCCGGCTTGCCGTCGAGCTCCTCGATGACGCGCCCCGAGGCGCCGGTGACGACCGTCTTCGACTCGGTCGCGAGCAGGTGGGCCGAGCGCACCGGCTCGAACGGCAGCTCGCTCTCGAGCACGAGCACGAGCCCGGCGTCGCTGATCACCTCCCCCTGGACCCAGATCTCGGGGTGACGGTTCGCCTGGAGGTCGGTCGAGGCGCAGCCGCCGACGAAGCAAATCTGCGGCGCCGCCGCCGCCGAGCCGATGCAGAACGCCTCCTCCTGGCCGCACCGGCCATCGACGAGGGTGACCGCAACGTGGCGCGACGGATCGAGCCCTGCCGCCGAACGGCCCATCGAGAGCGCCGCCCGATGCACCGCGTCCCGGCTGCGGGTCAGCGCGGAGCTCGGGAGATCCGGCGCGACGCCGACGCCGACGTGCACCCAGTCGCCGTAGAGCCCGAGGCCGACGGCCGCCATCGATCGGATGGGCGCCCCGCGACCGATCACCCCGACCGTGGTCCCGCCGACGACCGTCGCCGGCGCGAGCCCGCGCTGCGTGATCCTCGCGAGGACGCGCGCATCGTAGCGCCAGTCCGCGAACACGAAAGCGACCCGCAGATCGGGCGCCTGCAGCGCATCGACGATCTCGCGCGCCACCTGCTCGGTCTCCGCGCCCGCTGCCACCACCTGCCGTGCGATCGAGTCCGCCACGGGCTCGACTATAGCGCCGAAAAGTTGCCCCGGTTCCGTCGATGCCGCTTCGATAAGGGCATGGAGAAGCCGTGCAGCGCGTGTGGGCAGGAGTTCCGACCTGCCTTCGTGTTCCAGATCGCCGTGACGCCCGAAGGGCAACGCAATCACTTCTGTTCGCTCGAGTGCCGCAAGCAAGGGCTCGGTGACGAGGCGTTCCGGGCCAAGCGCGCGCGCCGCATCGCGATCCTGAACCAGAAGGGCGGCACCGGAAAGACCACGACCGCCGTCAACCTCGCCGCCGGGCTCGCCGAGCGCCAGAACGAGGTCCTGCTGATCGACACCGATGCGCAGGGCAACGTCGGCGTGTCGCTCGGCGTGGCCGGCGAGAAGTCGCTCTACCACGTGCTCGTCGACGGCACCGAGCCGACCGAGTCGTGCGTCCCCGTCCGCAAGCACCTCGACGTCATCACCTCGGACGCGACGCTCGCGGCCGCCGAGATCTGGCTGGCTCGGCAGAACACCGAAGCGCGCTCGAAGATGATGAGCAAGCGCCTCAACCTCATGCAGGTGTCGCGGCGCTACGACTTCGTGATCATCGACTGCGGCCCGTCGCTGAACCTGTTGAACCAGAACGCGCTGTCGTACGTCGACGAGGTGATCATCCCCGTCACCTGCGACTACCTCTCACTCGTCGGCGTCAAGCAGGTGCTCAAGACCCTCAAGGACGTCGAGCGCCACCTCGGCCACGCGGTCCGGATCTCCGCCGTGCTGCCGACGTTCTACGACGGCCGCACCCGGCTCGCGCGCGAGGTGCTCGAGACCTTGCAGGGTCACTTCAAGCAGAAGTGCCTCGAGCCGATCCGGCTCAACACGCGCCTCGCCGAGGCGCCGAGTCACAAGAAGACGATCTTCGAGTACGCACCGGTCTCGCACGGCGCGGCTGACTACAACCGCGTGTGCGACTGGGTGCTCAGCACCACGGCGCGCGCCGAGACCACGACCTTTCACCCCGAACCCAGCTCCCCGCTCGCCGCTTGATGAGGTCACCCATGAAGGAAGAGAAGTTGATGGCTCACGACCCGCTGAGCGACACGGATGCGATCCTCAGCGAGGAGTACTACGGGCGCCGCGCACGCACCGAAGGGGACGATGCGACCCACGCACCGAAGCGGCGCACCGGCGGGGGCACGCGCCCGACGCACTACAAGGTGATCTGCATCTCGATGTACACGCGCGACATCGAGGAGCTCGAGGCGAAGGTCGCCGAGCTCAAGCGCCGCGGCTGGACGAAGGCCAACAAGTCGCAGCTGATCCGCCTCGCGCTGAGCCAGGTCGACCTCGACAAGCTCGGCACGCCGCGCCAGTAGGGCCGCCGGCCGGCTCCGGGCGGTATAAGCTTCCGGCGTGATCGAGGATCTGCCCGCGCGCTACCACGAGTACCTCGAGCGGTTTGCCCAGGAGCTCGGCGCGGTGAAGCCAGGTGCCTTCGCGAAGTTCGGCGGGCGCCTGATCAAGAAGCTCTCGTTCGAGGAGTTCACGCCGGCGTTCCTCGAGTACACGGACATGGCCGAGCGCTACGTCGAGAGCATCGAGCGCGGCGACACGATCAACGACGTCGTCCTCCGCCTGCTGCGCGAGCAGGCGGCGAACCTCGTCGTCAAGCCGCCCGGGTAGCGGCAGGTAGCGGCACCGGTAGCGGCCGAGCGCGCGGCCGCCGCCGAGGCTCAGAACGCCTTGACGACGCCCACCGTGATCGCGTGGAACGTGTCGGTGCGCGAGACGCCGCCGGCCATGTGCATGCGCTGCGAGGTCTCGACCTTGTCGCCGAACGCCATCTTCGAGAACGTCAGGTCGTAGGTCGCCTGGATGTCCATCGACGGCTTCCAGCGATACGTGAAGCCGAGGCCGGCCACCGCGCCCTTCGCCGACGGGCTCGCGCCGTCCTCGAGGTTCTTGGTCTGCTTGAAGCTGGCGGCGAGCAACATGGCATCGAGGCTGAACCGCAGCCCGAACTTGTCGGTGAGCCGCGGCATCGCGAGGGCGACGCCGACCATCGGCGCGATGAGGATCTCGGAGGGCAGCGTCGCCGTGTTCTTCGTGAGCTCGTCGACGTTCGAGACCTGGAACGACTGGTACTTGAGGCCGAGCCGGCCGAGCACCATCATCCCGCTCTTGCGCTTGAGGTCGTAGCCGAAGATGCCGCGCACGTTCAGGTTGTGCAGCGACACGCTCGTCGTCTGATCCATCGGCACCTTGATGCCGGGGATCGCCTTCGCGTAGTCGTACGTCAGCTCGCCGCCGACGACGAAGCTCGCCTTGTAGGGCCGGAAGTAGGCGCCACCGAGCGCCAGCGTCGCGGCCGCGGTCGCGATGTCGTAGTTGTCGGGGACCGCGGTGGGGCCGCCGGGAGTCCGCAGCGCCTGCGTCAGGTACGAGACGCCGGCCCGCACGCGGACGTCGATCTGACGACCGCCGCGGGCGATCGCCCGGCCGCCGCCACCGGACTCCTCGATCTCGAGCTCGGACGTCAGCACGTAGCCGAGGTCGCCCTCCTCGTTCTCGACCTCCGTGAACTTGCCCGAGCGATCGCCCGGGTAGAGCGTCATGCCAGGCTTCACGATGAAGGCCGCCTCGCTGTCGCCGTCGGGCTCGCTGTACGCCGTGCTCTTCGCGGCGACGCGCGCCTTCTTGCGCGCGGGCTCCTCGTCCTCGGAGGACTCGTCGTCGTCGGCGTCGACCTCCTCGTCCTCATCGTCACCGCCGCTGCCCGCAGCGGCGTTCGGGTCCTCGTCGTCGCTGCCGTCCGCCGGCTTGCTGGTCGGCTTGGCCTTGGGCTCCGGCTTGGCCTTGGGCTCCGGCTTGGCCTTGGGCTCCGGCTTGGCCTTGGGCTCCGGCTTCGTGGCGGCGGGCTTCGCCTTCGGCGCAGGCTCGTCGTCCTCGTCCTCGTCCTCGTCGCCGGCATCCTCGTCGCCGCCGCTGTCCCGGCCTTCGCCGAGGGCATCGGCACCCACGCGATCGTCGGGGCCTTCCCCGCCGACCCCGCGCTTCGTGCCCCGGCCATCCACGAACGGCCGGCGGCGGGTGTTGCGAGCGATCTCGTCGCCGCCCTCCATGTCGACGGTGCTCCGCGCGACGTAGCCGGTCCGGCCCGAGACCCGGACCTTGAGCCAGCGGCCCTCCTTCGCCAAGATCGTCATGCCCTGCCCGGCTTTCACCTGGAGCAGGACCTTCGCTTGCTCGCCGGGGCGCGCAAGCAGCTTGGTCGGTTGGTTCGTCTTCACCTTCTCGGCGTGGCTGTCGGCCGGGAGGCCGGCGACGCCCAGAACCAGGACGCAGATCAGGACGCTCACCCTCATGAGGCCCCATTGTACAAGCCCCGTGCCGGATCTCGCACGTCGAGGATGCGGTGATCGTCGGGCCGATGGCAGGAGGTTTGCTGCAATGCGTGATGATTACACGCGATTGTTGCCGTGCAAGGTGCTGTTCTCCGAGCGTCGACACCTCGCGGTCGAACCCCCGTGGGAGTCGCGGCCTCGTCGGGGGGATCCAGGCGCCAGCGGGCGTAAGAGGTTTGTTAAGCTGAGGCGCGCCACATGACCTTGACCAGGAAGTCCTACACCGCGGGCCACTTCGAGCTGATGATCGACGGTCACAGGACGACCGCCTATCTGAAGTCCGTCGAGGGCGGCCACGTCAACATCGCCCCGGTCAAGCAGTCCATCGGCGGGAGCAACAAGCAGATCAAGCACTCGTCGGTGGCGGAGATCGAGCCGTTCTCGATCGACTGCGGCATCGCCGGCGGCCAGGAGATCATCCGCTGGATCCAGGCGTCGTGGAACAAGAACTACAGCCGCCGCACCGGCCAGATCACGCACGCGAACTTCGATCTGCAGCCGACCTACGAGCACGAGTTCTTCGACGCGCTGATCACGGAGGCCACGTTCCCCGCGCTCGATGGCTCCTCCAAGGAGACCGCGTTCCTCAAGCTCAAGGTCCAGCCCGAGCGCGTTCTCGAGCGCAAGGTCACCAGCGGCTCGAAGATCGATGGGGCCCTCGGCACCAAGCAGAAGCTGTGGATGGCGTCGAGCTTCCGCCTGAACATCGATGGCATGCCCTCGATGCAGTACACGAACAAGATCGATTCCTTCACGATCAAGCAGGGGATCAAGAAGCTCTACACGGGCGAGGACAAGTTCCCCCAGATCGAGCCGACGAAGATCGAGTTCCCGAACCTCAGCGGCACGATCTCGCTCGAGTATGCGGACGACCTGTTCAACTGGTACCAGGAAGCGCTCGGCAGCTACATGGGCGGCGTCTCGGATCCGCGCTCGCAGAAGACCGGCTCGCTCGAGTACCTCGCGCCCGACCGCAAGACGGTGCTGTTCTCGATCGAGCTCTTCGAGATCGGCATCGCGAAGGCGCAGATCATGGCGTCGCAGGCCAACCAGGACTCGATCAAGCGCGTGAAGTGGGAGTTCTTCGTCGGCCGCATGGACATCGACGGCGGCGGCATCCTCGGCATGGAGTGAGCGGCGCCGCCGGCGCGCGCGCGGGTCGCCATCGCCGTCGAGCGCAGCATCAGGCGCGCCAGTAGACCAGCAGGTCGTACATGACGTGCGCGTAGACGGCGTGCGCGAGCGAGCGGTACCAGAAGATCAGCGCGAACGCGGCGCCGGCGAAGCAGCGGAACACGAACGCGTGGGTGGTGAACGCCTCGCCGTGCACGCCGAGGTGGTGGGCGGCGGAGAACGCGATCGACGAGGCGAGGATCGCGAGCGCGATGGCGAAGCGCCGGTCCATCGCGCGCTGGCAGAGGGCGACGAGGCCCGAGAGCAGGCCGAGCCGGAACACGAGCTCCTCGTGGACCCCCGCACCGAACGCGTTGATCACCGAGGCGCTGGTGAGCGACAGGCCGAGCATGCGCTGGACGATCAGCGAGACCAGCGCGCCGAGGGTCAGCGCGTAGAGCGCGGCCTCGAGCAGCGCGGGCGCGGCGATCTCGAAGCGAAGGGCGGTCCACCGCCGGCCGCGGCGGATCCAGACGAGGAATCCGACCGCGATCACCGCGTGGACGAGCAGGTACGTCGTCCGGCCGAGTGCGCCGTAGAGCGCGCGGGTCACGACGTCGGCGCCGTTGACCTGACCGGCGAAGAGCACGCCGATCTCGTAGGCGAGCAGGACCGGGAACACGAGCACGAGGCTCGCGGCGAGGTCGCCGTGCCCGGCCCACGAGCCGGCGCGCTTCACACGGCCCCGCGCGGTCGGACGGTGAGGCGGCGCGTGCGCGGCGGTGCGGGCTCGGCGCGCGAGCGCGGGCGCTTGCCCTGCGAGCGCTTGATCGCCGCGGGGCTCGCCGAGGGCGGCCGCACGGTCGCGGTGATCATGCGATCGGCGCGCAGGTACGTGGCAGCAGCGGCGGCGACGTCCGCGGGGGTGATCGCGCGGATCGTGTCGGCGTAGCGTGACCAGGTCTGCCAGCCGAGCCCGTAGGCGTCGTGATACGCGAGCGCGTTGGCGACGGCCGCGCGGCGCTGCATCGCGATCTCGTGGCTGCCGATCAGGTAGCTGCGGGCGCGCTCGAGCTCGCCCGCGGTGATGCCGTCGACCCGCACGCGCTCGAGCTCCGCGCGGATCGAGACGACGGCCTCGCCGAGCTTCTCCGGCGCGCACGACAGGTACACCGCGACGAAGCCCGCGTCGACGCCCTCGACGGAGTGGGCGGAGACGCGATACGCGAGCGCGCGCTTCTCGCGGAGCTCGGCGAACAGTCGCCCGCCCTGGCCGCCCAGGATCGAGACCAGGACCTCGAGCGCGAAGCGGTCGGGGGCATCGACGGTGGCGCCCGGGAACCCGACCACGAGGTGGGCCTGCGCGCGATCGAGGTAGTGGAACACCTCGCGCTCGCCGGCGCTGCGGCCATCGAGGACGAGGCGGCTCGTGGCCGGCGCGACCGGCTTGCGCTTCGCGACGCGCTCGAACCGTGCCCGCACCTGGGTGATGACCTCGTCGACGTCGATGTCGCCGACGATCGCGAGCGTGAGCGCCGAGACCGGGTAGCGATCGCGATAGAACGCCACGAGGTCGGGCCGCGTGATCGCACCGACCGTGGTCGCCGTGCCGAGTACGTCGCGAGCGTACGGGTGATCCTTGTAGAGCGCGCCGCTGAACAGCCGGAACGCCGCGTGGGTCGGGCTGTCGGTCTGGGTTTGCTGGTCGTCGATCAGCAACCGGCGCTCGCGCGCGAGCTCGGCGGGAGCGAGCAACGGATCGAGGATGCAGTCGGCGAGCAGCTGGAGGCCGGGCTGCCAGGTCCGCGCCAGCCACTCGCCGGCGACGCTGAAGCTGTTGCGCCCCGCGATGCCGGAGAGCGACCCGCCGAGCCGATCGATGCGATCGGCGACCGCGGCGGCATCGAGCTTGCCGCAGCCGCGCGTGATCATGCGCGACAGCAGCGTCGACATCCCGGCCTGGTGCGGCTCCTCGACGCGCTGGCCACCGCGCCACACCGCGCGCATCGCGACGACCGGCACCGACGGATCACGCCGCACGAGCAGCGTGAGCCCGTTCGCGAGCACGATGCGCTGCTCGACCGCCGCCGTCGCTGGTACGGCTCGCTTGCTCGCGAGCGAGCGCCGGACCCGGCCCTCGGCCTGGCGCGCGAACGTGGTGCCACCCCCGGCCCGCCGCGGCTTCGGCAGCACGGCCGCGACACTCGCGTTCTGCGGCTGCAGGTAGCGGTGGAGCACCTGCGTGATGTCGTGGCGGCGCACGCCCCGGATGCGGTCGAGGTAGACGTGGCCGAACTGCGGATCGCCGGCGACGGTGGCGTACCAGCCGAGCGAGCGCGCCCGCCCCTGCGCGGTCTCGAGCTGGCGCACGAACGAGGTCTCCGCGGCGATCCGGGCCTTGTCGAGCTCCTCGGAGGTCAGCTCGTCGGCGAGCTGCATGCCCTGCGCGGACAGCGCGCCGATCGTCTTCGCTGCCGCGGCCGGGCGCGCCGTCGCCGAGAGCACGAGCAGGCCGGGGTCCCGCAGCGCGTGGACGTTGGCATAGGCCGAGGTCACGAGCTGATCGCGATCGCGGAGCAGCCGCGGTAGCCGCGCCGACTCGCTCTGCCCGAGCAGGATCGCCGCGACGTCGAGCGCGGCGAGATCGGGGTGGCGGGCGGAGGGCACGTGGAAGCCGACGGCGAGGTACGCCTCGCTGACGTCGCGGTGGATCGAGCTCGCGCGGGCGGCGGTCTGGGCGGGCTCGGCGGCGACCCGGCGGACCGGGCGGCCGGCGGGCATCGCACGGAACCGCCGCTCGACGGTGCGGCGCACGCGGATCGGATCGACGTCACCAGCGACGACGAGCGTCAGGTTGTCGGCGACGTAGTAGCTGCGGAAGAACTCGACGAGGTCGCGCCCGGCGAGCCGCTGCACGCTCTCGGCCGTGCCGATCACGGGCCGGCGATAGGGATGCGCGACGAACGCGGTCGCGAACAGGCTCTGCGCCACGCTGCGCGCCGGGTCATCGCTGCCCTGGCGGATCTCCTCGAGGATGACCTCGCGCTCGCGGGCGAGCTCGTCGGGGTCGACCCGCGGGGTCATCAAGGTGTCACCGAGCGCGTCGACCGCGACGTCGACATGATCGCGTCCGAGGACCGCGTGATAGACGGTGTGGTCGAACGCCGTCCACGCGTTGATCTCGCCGCCGCCGCTCTCGATCGTCCGCACGAGCTCGCCGAGGCCATACTCGCGCGAGCCCTTGAACAGCATGTGCTCGACGAAGTGCGCGATCCCAGCCTCGTTGGGACCCTCATCGGCCGAGCCGACGCCGACCCAGGCCTGCACGGCCGCGACCGGCGCGGAGTGACCCGGGGCGATGTGGAGCGTGAGCCCGTTATCGAGGCGGTGAGTGTGGATCTCGTGCACGGCGAGGCTCGCCGCCGGAACCGCGGCGATCGCGGCGACCAGGAGGACGACCGCGAAAGGATACGCATGGCGACGGAGGCGGGGCATCTTTTGGCAGCGCGGCTCCGGAGGGTCCTGAACATAGCTCGCAGCCCCCGGCCCGCGGTATCTTCGGAGCATGAAGCGCCTGGGGCTGGCCGCCGTCGTCGCGTTTGGGGCGGGCGGCGCCTGTGGCGGCTCGAGTCGTGGACGCCTCGACTACCGCGCCGACTGCGGTGTCCTCACTGGTTGGGTGACGGATCAGGACTTCGCCGGGTCCCCGCCGCCGCGATGAAGCGCACGGACGTTGGGCTCGCGCTCGTGGCGTCGCTGATGACCGAGCTCACCGCCATCCGCGCGTCGTGATCACGCCGTGATCGAGCATCCGCCGACCCTCACGACGGAGCGGCTACAGCTCCGCGAGCTCCGGCTCGACGATGCCGGCGCGGTCGCGTCGGGCGCCGGCGACTCGCGCGTCGCGCGCTACCTGATCCAGGTCCCGTCGCCCTACCCGGTCACGCTCGCGCGCCGCTGGGTGATCGGCCGGGTCGAGTGGTGGAGCCTCGGTCGCGGGGTGACGTACGGGATCGCGCGCCGCACCTCACCGGATCAGCTGCTCGGCACGGTGAGCCTGCGCCGCTACGCGCGCGATCGCCGCGCCGAGCTCGGCTACTGGCTCGCGGCCTCGGCGTGGGGCCATGGCTTCGCGACGGAGGCGACGCGGCGGGTCGTCGACTTCGGGTTCCGCGAGCTCGGGCTCGCGCGGATCTATGCGCAGGTGATCGAGGGGAACACCGCGTCGATCCACGTGCTCGAGAAGCTCGGGATGGTGCACGAGGGCGTCAAGCGCCAGCACCTGCTGCAGGCCCGGCGGCTCCACGACATCGTGCTCTACGGCTTACTGCGCGACGAGTGGGACGAGCGCGAGGCCTGACGCGCGATCGCGTAGCCGATCGCGATGCCGACGGCGACGCCGACGACGAGCCCGGCCGGAAACCCGAGCCCGGGCTGCGGCACCACCGGGGCCGTCGCCGTCGACGGCTCACCGTCGGCGACCAGCACGACGACGAACGCGATCAGACACACCGCGCTGACGACCAGCGCGACGATCCACGTCGCCCGCGAGGTCCGCGGCCGCGCCTCCCGCGCACGCTCCACGATCGCTCGCGCTGCGTCCTCCTTGTCCACGCTCGTTGGTAGCACGCCGGTGCCCCGGGCACGTCTCTTGCTGAGACGCGCAGCACGCCCGCCGCGACGCCGACTTGCGCGTCGCCACGTTGCGATCCTCAACATGCGTACCGCCGCTTTCGCATCATCCTCCCTCGCGGGGCTCGTGGTCGTCGCGCTCGGCTGCGGCCCCACGGCGGCGCCCGCCACGCCCGACGCCTCGACCGCGGACGCGAGCGCCGATGCCGCGACCC
>JALZOI010000551.1 GCA_030857245.1 Myxococcota bacterium | reverse complement strand
GCGTCACCCCGGGCCCGCTCGATCGCGAGGCGGACCTCGTGCTCCGCGCGGAGCTGCGCAGCGGCGGCGTCATGCCTCCGCCGCTCGGCGTCAGCGACCGCCTCGACCCGCGCGAGCTCGGCGCTGCGGATCGCGGCGCACTCGTCGGCGATGCGCTGCGCCTCGATCGCACGCAGCTCCCCGAGCGAGGTCATCACGGAACCCTGGTCTCTCTCTCTTGCGACGGCCATGGTCGATCGACACGGCGTCACGTGACCGATTGCAGGCGTCGCGATCAGCGGGCCGGCGCGTCGACGTCGACCCGCCAGGAGTTGCTGATCCGGACCTGCCGCGCCGCGACCAGCCGGGCCTCCACGACGTCCATGTCCCAGCGCAGCTGCTCGAGCCGGTGGCGCGCAGCCTCGCGCTCCATCACGTCATCGGCGGCCGCGTGATAAGCGAGCACTCCATCGATGCGCTGCCACATGCTGACGAACTGGCGCTCGAGCTTGACCACGCGGGCGGCGTTGCCTCGCGCCTCCGTGCGCGCCTTGAACAGCTCGCGCTCCGTGCGAGCCTGCAGCTCGATCGCGTCGTTGGCTGCGTGGTTCGTCGAGAGCTGCACCCGGCCGAGCACGATGCCGCCCATCACCGCGAATCCGATCATCATCGCCTGCTGCATGCCGACGAGACACTGCGCGGCGGCACCGATTGCACGAACCTCCGGAACGCCGAAGGGCGCCTCGGCTGGTGCCAGGCGCCCTCGGTGTCGTCAGCTGTCGAGGCGAAACGGCGAGCGAGCTGCTAGCTGCAGCCCTTCGCGAGCGGGTTCTCGAGGCACTCCTTCGAGATCTTCACGCCCTTGAGCCGTTCCGCGCGGGCCGCCTTCTGCTTGGCCTCCGCGATCCGCTGGTCCATCTCGAACTTCTCGCGGCGGAGCTGGTCGAGCTTCGACTTGGCCTGATCGCGATCGGCCTGGGTCTGCGCGCTCGCGAGCCGGTCGACCGCGCCGTCGACCTTCGCCGACATCTCCTCGGCATCCTTCTGCAGGCGCTCGACAGCCTCCTGCGCTTCCTTGGCGTCCTTGACGGCGGCGGCGGCGATCAGCTCGGCCTTGGCCTTCGCTTCCTTGTCGGCCTCGGACTCGCGCATCCGCGAGATCGCGAAGAACACGAGGGCGACGGCCGCGACGAGCGCGATGCCGGTCACCGCGAGCATCCACGTCGGACGCTTCTTGGCGATGTCGGCGCGGCGCAGCTCCATCTCGTGCTGCAGGCGCTGCTGCTCGAGCGCGGCCTGCTGGCGCTGCCGCTCGGTCGCTTCGGCCGACTCGACGCGCATGCGCGCCTCGCGCTCGGCGTTCTCGCGCGCGGTCTCGATGGCGAGGGCGGCATCGCGCTCCTCGCGGATCTTGGCTTCCTCCGCCTCGCGGCGGTGGCGCTCGGCCTCCTGCTGGGCGTGCACGCGAGCTTGCTCGGCCGTGCGGACTGCCTGCTCCTCCTCCTGGACGCGGTTCTCCTCGATCTGACGGAGCTCGCGGAGAGAGAACAGAACCGAATTTTCGCGCTTCTCGCCTTGTGCCATGTGGAGTCCTTCGCCGGTCCTTCGGCCGGCGGTGGGCCACCGGGCGTCTCGATCTTTATCACGCAGGATCCGCCGCAGCAACGCGATGTTGTGCGTAGTCCTGGCGTGCGATACACCCCGCCTCTCGATGGGCTACGTCGATCTCCACAGCCACGTGCTCTTTGGCTTGGATGATGGCGCGCCCGATCCGGCCACCAGCCTCGCGATGCTCGACGCGCTGGCCACGCTGGGCGTCACCGAGCAGTGGGTGACGCCTCATCAGAAGGCCGCGCAGTTCCTGCCGGCCTGGGACCGCGTCGAGCAGACCTTCGCGGAGCTCGGCGAGCTGCGGAACCCACGCCATCCCACCTTGCGCCTCGCGGCGGAGAACATGTGGGATGATGTGTTCTACCAGCGCTCGGTCGACGGCACGATCCCAGGCTACAGCGGGACCACCGCCTTCCTCTTCGAGATCCCGCGCTCGCTGCTGCCGGCCGGGCTGCTCGACCGGCTCTTCAAGTTCGGTCGCGACGGCAAGGTGCCCGTGCTCGCGCACCCCGAGCGCTATCAGCCGCTGTGGGATGACGACAGCATGATGCGCTCGCTCCGCCGGGTCTGCGCGTTCCAGATCGATCTCGGCGCGATCGCCGGGTTCCATGGCAAGCGCGAGAGCAAGGTCGCGCGCCACCTGCTCGAGCAGGGGCTCGCGACGTGCGTCGCGACCGATGCCCACCAGGTCGGCGATCTGCAGCAGGCCGCCGCCGGGCTCGCGTGGATCGAGAAGAAGCTCGGCCACGCTGCGGTCGTCCGGCTGTTCGATCACGCGCCTCGCGCGATCCTCGCCGGCGACCTCCCGGACTGACGATGCGCCTCGCCGTCAACCTGACGCTGTCGCTCGGGATGCTCGCCCTGTGTGCGTGGCTCGTGTGGCCCAACCACGACACGCGCGCGGAGCTCCGCCTCGTGATCGAGGGCGGGTTCTCGTCGCACGGCTGGCTGCCGCACTGGCGGCGTGGCATTCACCTGGGCGCGTTCTGGCCGTACCTCCTGACGTACGTCGGGCTGCTCGTCGTCGTGCAGCTCTGTCGGTCGCTGCGCTGGAACAACCTGCTCGCGCCGCTCGGCGTACGGATCCCGACGGGCCCGCTGCTCGCGATCTCGTCCGTCGGGTTCATGGCGATCCTCGCCCTGCCCGCGCGCCTCGGGGAGCTCGTCCGCCCCGGCCTGCTCCGCAAGCGCGGCGATCTCTCGGCGTCGGCGGCGCTCGGCACGGTCGCGGTCGAGCGCGTCGTCGATGGGCTGCTGGTCTCGCTGTTCGTGTTCGTCGCGCTGTTCTCGATGCGCGGCCCGGACGCGCCGAGCTGGATGATGCCGACGGCGTACGTCGCGCTCGCGGTGTTCACGGCGGCGCTCGTGTTCGTGGTGTTCGCGATCCGCTGGCCGGAGGCCACCGTCGCGTTCTGCGTGAAGCTCACGCTGCTGCCGAAGCTCGCGCCGCGGATCGCCGCGGTGATCGAGCGCAAGCTGCTCGAGATGGTGCGCGGCTTCGTCGTGATCCGCGACGCGCGCAACATGACGATCTTCGTGATCTGGAGCGCGGTCTACTGGACCGCCAACGGGCTCGGCGTCTACGTGCTCGCGCGCGGCTTCGGGCTCGAGCTGTCGGTGATCGGCGCGTTCGCGACGATGGGCGTCTGCGCGGTCGGCATCATGCTGCCGAACGCGCCCGGCCTCGTCGGCCAGTTCCAGTACTTCACGCTGCTCGGCGTCGGGCTCTACCTCGGGTTCGACCCCCGCCTCGACCAGAGCCTGCAGCCGCAGATCTACTTCACCGCGTACGCGTTCGCGAACCTGCACTACCTGCTGCAGGTCGGCTGGTACGTGCTGTGTGGGGCGCTCGGCCTCGCGACGCCGTGGGTGTCGTTCAGCGATCTGCGGAGTGCGCGGCACGTGGCGACCTCTCAGGATGGCCCGGCCCCGGCGGGCTGCCCGCCGGATGGCCCGGCCCCGGCGGACGGCCCGCCGGATGGTCAGAAACTGGCGTCGCCCGGCGTGGGGGCCCACGATCCGGCCACCCATGATGCGCTGGCTCCTCGCTAGCCTGGTCGTCGCCGCCACGGCCACGTCCGCGCTCGCTCGCTCCGAAAAGACCCTCGCCTACCAGCGGGACCAGTGCTGGCCGACCGCGGTCCGCTTCCTGCGGGTCGACGAGGGCCTGAAGATCACCGAGAAGGACGGCGACGCCGGCTACGTCCTGTTCGAGCTCCGCGAGGAGGGCAAGATCTTCCGCGGCTCGCTCGAGGTCATGACGGTCCTCGTCGATGGTCGCACCGTCGTGCGCTTCGTGATGCAGATCGAGGACCGCCCGAGCTGGCTCGAGATCGCGATGCTGCTCCGGCTCGAGCGCAAGCTGCGCGCGGAGCTCGGGGCGCCCGCGCCGGCCCCGTCGAAGCCGCGCAAGCCCGAGAAAGATCCCGAGGCCGACAAGGATGCGAATCGCGACCGCGACGACCGCGACCGCGATGACCGGGACCGCGACAACCACGCACCGAAGGACCGTCCTCGCTCCGACGACGGCGGCCCGCCCGTGTCACCGACGCCCTGAGTGGTAGGCTCGGCGCCATGGCGTCCGTGGACCTGCGCAGCGATACCGTCACCCGGCCCACCGGCGAGATGCGGGCTGCGATGGCGAGCGCCGAGGTCGGCGACGACGTCTACGGCGAGGATCCGACGGTGCGCCGGCTCGAGGAGCGCGTCGCCGAGCTGCTCGGCACCGAGGCCGCGCTGTTCACGCCATCGGGCACGATGGCGAACCAGATCGCGCTGCGCGCGCACACGCGCCCCGGTGACGAGGTCATCATCAGCCGCGACGCGCACTGCTGGCGCCACGAGTCGGGCGCGCTGGCCGCGATCGCCGGCGTCCAGACGCAGATGCTGCTCGGCCACACGTTCAGCGCCCTCGAGGTCCGCGCCGCGTTCCGGCCCGAGGATCCGTACCAGTCGCCGACGCGGGTCGTCAGCGTCGAGAACACCCACAACATGGGCGGCGGCATCTGCTGGGAGCCGGCGCAGCTCGCCGAGGTCACGGGGGCCGCGCACGCGCTCGGCATGATGACGCACCTCGACGGCGCGCGGCTGTGGAACGCGGCCGTGGCGACGCAGCAGACCGAGCGCCAGCTCGCGGCCGGCTTCGACTCGGTCAGCGTGTGCCTGTCGAAGGGGCTCGGAGCGCCGGTCGGCTCGCTGGTCGGCGGCTCGCGCGACTTCATCCGGCGCTGTCACCGGTTCCGCAAGATGCACGGCGGCGGCATGCGCCAGGCCGGCATCCTCGCGGCCGCGGGGCTCCACGCACTCGGCCACCATCGCGCGCGGCTGGTCGACGATCACGCCAACGCCCGCGCGCTCGGCGAGGCGCTCGCGAATGCGAAGCACCTGAGCGTCGACCTCGCGCGCATCCACACCAACATCGTGATGATCGATCTGGCGCGCGGCACTGCGGAGGCGATGGTCGCGCTCGCCCGCGAGGCCGGGGTGTTGCTCGGCACCGCCGGGCCGCAGCGGGTCCGCGCCGTCACCCACCTCGACGTCGACCGCGACGCCGTCATGCGCGCCGCCACGGTGATGGCCGACATCGCCGCCGCCCTGTGACCGCTCGCTTCGCCTCGGTGCTCTGCCTCGTGGCCTGCTCGGCGCCCGCCACGCTGCCCGAGCTCAAGACCGCGGAGG
>JALZOI010000550.1 GCA_030857245.1 Myxococcota bacterium | reverse complement strand
CGTCTGCGCCGCCGCCGGCATCGACCTGCCCTGACGGCGGTCGAGCGCGGGCGGTTGCCTGACGCGCGTCACGGCCCACGACGTGATCTGACAGGGCGATGCGGCGCGTCCTCGCCCGGTGTCTTGTCGTGACTTCACCACACGCGGTGTCTCAGTTTTCCACGGTGGCACGCGCTGGCAGTCACCGGTTTCCGCGCGCGCAGGGCGACCGGCATGCCGCGTTGCGAGCCGTCCTACCAACCTGCGCCGTGGCATTGCCGGTGCACCGGGAGCCGCCATGCGCGACGCCACGATCCCGCTCGGGTTGCTCGACGGTGACGGCCCCGCCACGCCGGCCGCGCTGCCGGCGCGACGCCGCGCGAGCAACCGGTTCGGCGACTACGAGGTCCTCGCGCCCCTGGCACGAGGTGGCATGGGCGGCGTGTACCTCGCCGCGCACACGGAGACCGGCGAGCGCGTCGCCCTCAAGGTCATCGAACACAAGTTCGCCACTCACCCCGAGATCGTCGCGCGGCTGCACGCCGAGCACGCCTTCGCCGCCGTCGCGCAGCACCCGGGCCTGATCGAGATCCGCGAGGCGCGCGTCGCCGCGGATCAGACGCCGTACCTCGTCATGGAGTACCTCGACGGCGAGACGCTCGGCGCGATCGCGGAGCGCGGGCCGCTCGACCTCGCGCTGACGCTCGCCATCGGCACGCAGATCACCTCGGCGCTCGCGGCGCTCCACGCCGGTGGGGTCATGCACTGCGACGTCAAGCACGACAACATCTTCGTCCTCGATGCTCGTCGCGCCGACGGCTCCCCGCGCGTCAAGGTGATCGACTTCGGCGTGTCGCGCCGGATCGGCGACCCGCACGATCCCGATGCCGCGATCGCGGGTACGCCGTGGTGCATGGCCCCGGAGCAGTGGCACGGCCGGCCGCTCGCGGCGTCCGATGTCTACGCGGTCGGTTGCCTGCTCTACGATCTCACCACCGGCGCGCCACCGTTCGACGGCTCGCTCCCCGAGCTCATGCTCGCGCACCTCGAGGAGCGTCCCGCGCGTCCGTCGTGGCTGGCGCGGATGCCGCTCGAGCTCGAGCGGCTGATCCTGCGCGCCCTCGCGAAGGCTCCCGAGGATCGCCCCTCGATGGCCGAGCTGGCGCTCGCGCTCGCCGCCCTCGCGGACGGCTGCGAACAGGCGCCAGCGCTGCGCGCCGCTGGCTAACGCACCGCCCCTGCTTCGAGCCGCGTCCTCGCAGAAGTCGTGAGATACCTCGATGCGCGTAGCGATGGCGGCCGGCTACGTCTCGGCCTCGGGAACACGAAAGCGCACGACTCTGTAGTCAGCGACTGACGTCGCGTGGATGACTGACGTCGCGTGGACGGACCGGATATTCAAACAGAGCGTTACGCCCCCCTGTGTCAGCGTAGTTGCCGCATCGACTTGGACCACCACGGGGGCGAGAGCGGAAACGAATGATGGAGTATTCGGAATTGGTACGCGCGCGGATGGTCCGACGCATGGTCGGCCCCGGCGCGCTGGCGGCGACAGAGTTATCGAGGGAAACCGGCATCCCGCAGCCGACGCTGTCGCGCTGGCTGCGCGGCGCAGCTAGCCTTCGGTTGGTGAGCACCAAGCAGGACGGGCCAAGTGACGTCGAGGCGACGGAGCCAGAGCCGAAGCGTCCACAGGACTGGAGTCCGACAGACCGGATGAGTTCGTTCTCGATGCACGAGACCTCGGCGACCAAGAGCTCGGAGAGCTGCTTCGCCGGGGCGGCGTCCATCGCGAGCAGCTCGACGCATGGCGTATCGCGCTCGATGACGCGTTTGCTAGGCCGACCGCATCGCGACGTTCTCCCGAGGGTAAGCGCATCAAGCAGCTCGAGCGCGAGGTCGCGCGCAAGAGATAAGGCGCTCGCCGAGACCGCGGCGCTACTCGTGCTCCAAAAAGAACTTCATCTCTTGCTCCCGCAGGCGGACGAGGACGACGACACGGACGACGGGAACGACAAGTGATCCTCGAGCTCATCGACGAGGCGGTGCTCGCGGGTGCACGCCGCGCACGCGCTTGCGAGGTTGCGGGGCTCGATACGCGTACGGGCTCGGCACCTCGCGCGATGGCGCCTCCGGTTACTCAACGTCGAGCACGCTGCGCGCGAGATTCTGCACGAGCTTCGAGCGTCTGTCCGCGGGTGGGCGAGACCGCCCCCGTCCATGACGCGATCACGTACCTCGCCAACCGCCACGGCAAGATGAACTACGCCGCCTTCCGCGCTGCGGGATTGCCGATCGGCAGCGGCAACACGGAAGCGACGTGCAAGACCCTCGTCGACGTCCGCATGAAGCGCGCGGGCCCACGCTGGAACATCAAACCGCGCGGCATGTCGTGCAGCTCCGCGCCCTCGCAACCAGCGACCGGTGGGGCGACGCGATGGCGCTCACGCTTCGATTGCTACGAAAGTCGGTCTGGGTCGCGGCGTGATCAGGATGAGAGTCACACCCGCAGCGCTTGGGGACAGCGGGTCCCCGTTTTCTACTGGTGGTGGTTTCACGGTGTCGATACGGTCGAGATGCTTGGAGTGCTTTGGGTCAGACCAATTCTCACGCCAAGTACAGCATGTGGTCGAACGTAGAGCGAGACCTCGGATCCGTCTATATCAGGTACCCGTACTTCTAGAGCAAGGCAATGCAATGCATAGGTTAATAGTTATCTTGGCGGGGGTGGCCGCCTGCGGTGAGGGGGAGAGATCGGAGGTTGTGCTCGGCATCATCGAGCTCGAGGATGAGAAACTGCGCCTAACGGTTCCTGATCGGGGCATCGTTGGCACTCCGCTCCGCGTTGGGGTCGGGACGTTCGGGGACCACTGTTATAGTTTTGAGTCCACCGAAGTCGATGTTACGAGCAATGCAGCGACCGTCGTTCCATTCGACAGGCAACGATTTGATTGCCCACTGGGCGTGATCTACGTGGATCACAGCACAGATGTGGTATTCACTACGCCCGGCATCAAGACAGTCGTCATTCGTGGAAGGAAAGTCCGCTACGAGAGCGATGAGGTTGTGGAGAAGATTTATACTGTGACGGTCGAGCAGTAGCCGACTGCCCACGACACACTCGGGCTGCACACGAACGTCGTAGGCGTCGCCGGCGCTGCCAGCCTTGCCCAGCCTTCATGGCCTAACTTGGCTAACGCACCGCCCCTGCTTCGAGCCGCGTCCGCAAGACCACACCCGTCGCGGGATCATCGGCGTGCGGTCGCCGCCCTTCGGGATGCGCCGGGTCGAGCTGCGCGCACGATCATCTCGAGTGGCGCGTGCGTCCGGCGCATGGTCGCGCCTACACTGCCCGTCATGGCGGCGCTCCAGCATGGCGGCACGTATCGACGCGCGCTCGGCGTGAGCATCGAGCGGATCTGGGAGAACGCGCTCGACTGGGAGCACCTGCCGTACCTCCACGCGTCGACGTTCACCAGCATCGAGCTGCTCGAGCGCACGACCGCCCCGGAGCTGTGGCGCGCGCGCGTCGGGATCCGCGGCGTGATCGCGAGCCAGGTCGTCATCGAGTTGCGCACGGATCGCCCGCGGCTGGCGTACGTGACCACGACCATCGAGGGGCTCGGCCGCGGCACCGAGATCCGGACCCGGCTGCAGCCGCGGGGCGAGCACCAGACCGACATCGTCGTCGAGTTCCACGTCGCGAGCGGCTCGCGCCTGGTCGCGCGGGTCGCGGCGGCGGGCTATCAGCGGCTCTACCACCGGCTGTGGTCCGAGGACGAGGCGATGATGCGGCACCGGCAGCGCGTACTCGACGTCGCGGCCGCGCGCCGGGCCGAGCGCGATCGCCTGGCAGCGCGGAGGGCACCCGAGCCGGTCGCGCTGGGCCCGCTCCCCCAGGTGCGCGAGCGCCTGCCGCTGAAGGTGGCCACGCCGCGCGGCGAGCTGCGGGTGATCGCGCTTGGTAGCTCGCTCCTCGCGCACCCGACGACGTGTCCGCATCTCGGGGGCCCGCTCGGCGACGTGCCCGTGATCCACGGCTCCATCACGTGCCCATGGCACGGCTACCGGTTCGACGTCCGGACCGGGCGCGCCGCGGGTCCGCATCGCTGCAAGCTGCCGGTGCCGCCGCAGGTCGAGGTCGACCCGAGCACCCAGCTCGTTCGCCTCGTGTGGGCCGCGCCCGACGATGTGGAGCTCGAGCCCGTCGCCTGATATCCCGCCGGATCTGGCGCGGCCGCCGGGCGCTAGACCGCTCCATCACATGCCGCGTCAGGAGGTGATCTTGCGATTTGCTTCAAGTAGTTAGCTGCGCATCGCGGCGGATTCCGTGATCGGAGAACTACTGAACATCAGACCAGTGCGGTACACCTTGAGCATGCGAATCGCCTGCGTTCATGTCCCGCAGTTCGCGCTCCAGTGCGCGACCCGGATCGATCCCTCGCTCCGTGGCGCTCCCGTCGTGGTGGTCGGCTCCGCGACCCACGGCGACCCGGCCGGCAGTGCGGCCCACCGGATCGCGCTCCATAGCCCCATCGTCCTGGCGTGCTCGCGCGCCGCGTGGGCGGTCGGGGTGCGGATCGGCATGACCGCCACGGCGGCGCGTGCCCTCGCGCCGAACGAGGTGATGGTGGTGAGCTCGGATCCGCAGCTCGAGCGCGACACCGTCCGCGCGCTCGCGGACGCGCTGCTCGGGATCTCCGAGACGGTCGACATCGGCGGGCGGATCGGACCCGGTGGTGCGCACTTCGCGATCTACTGCGAGGTGCCATCGAAGACGCGGGGCACGAGCTTTGGTGAGCGGCTGCTCGAGCGGCTCGCCAGCCTCGGGCTGACCGGACGGATCGGGATCGCCGACGACCGGTTCACCGCGTGGGTCGCTGCGTGGAGCGGCGCGTGGGATCCGGCGCAGCATGCCGTGACCCGGGCGGTCGCGCAGGAGCATCGCCTCGGCGAGGAGATCGGCGTCGTCAGCGTGCCGCGGGGCGGCTCGGCCGCCTTCCTGGCGCCGCGCCCGCTGTCGCTGCTCGCGATCAGCGCCGAGGTCCAGCACATGCTCGAGGCGCTCGGCGTGCGCACGCTCGGCGAGTTCGCGGGACTGCCGGCTCCCTCGGTGACGCGCCCGCTCGAGGCCGACTACCAGGCGCTCGCGCGCGGCGAGAGTGGCAACACGCTGCGGCCCTACGCCCCCGACGCGCAGATCCGCGAGGATGCGGTGATCGGCACGGGCGGTAGCAGCGGTGCGCTCGGTGCGGGCACGGCGACGGCGAGCGGGCTGCCGCTCACCAGCGC
>JALZOI010000549.1 GCA_030857245.1 Myxococcota bacterium | reverse complement strand
GCGCCGACCCCCGCACCGCAACCGCCCGCGCCGCAGCCCGCCGCGCCCGCAGGGAAGAAGTGATCATGTCGCGCATCGTCCGCTCGTCTCTCCTCCTCGTGGCCGGCACGGTCGGCGTGCTCGCCGCGTGTGGCCCCAAGCCCTCGCCGGCGCCGCTCGCCGTGCTGCCCGGTGACGGCGATGCCCACGTCGCGAAGCCGCCGACGACCGGCAAGCCCGCCGCGAACGATCCGTGGGCCGGTCGCACCGACCTGATCCTGCCGCCCGCGCCGAAGCCGCCGACCCCCGTCGAGCTCCCCTTGATCGAGAGCTACAAGCTCGGCAACGGGCTCGAGGTCTTCGTGATCAAGAGCGACCGCCTGCCGGTCGTGAGCCTGCAGCTCGCGATCAAGGCCGGGCGCATGCACGAGCCGCGCGCCCGGCTGGGCGTCTCGGAGTTCACCTCCGACATGATCGTGAAGGGCACGCGCCGCCGCGATGCGACCGCGCTCGCGCGGGCGATCGACTTCGTCGGCGGCACGATCGCCGCCGACTCGACCTTCGAGGCGACGCTGCTGTCGTGCAGCGTGCTCGCGCGCAACCTCGGCACCTGCCTCGAGCTCGTGCCCGAGATGCTGACGCAGCCGAGCTTCCCCGCCAGCGAGCTGGCGAAGGTCCGCGATCAGATGCTCGGCCGCGTTCGCCAGCGACTCGACGACGCCGGCCTGCTGGCGTCGTCGCACGTGCAGAACCTCCTGTGGGGGCCCGACCACGTCCGCGGCTGGGTCAGCAACGAGCAGACGGTCGCCGGGATCCGGCGCGAGGATCTCGTCGCGTGGCACAAGACCTGGTTCGTGCCGAACAACGCAGTGCTCGTCGTCGCCGGTGACGTCGACGCCAAGCAGCTCAAGGGCTCGCTCGAGCGCTCCTTCGGGGCGTGGAAGAGGAGCCCGGTGCCGCCCGCGCCGTCGTTCAAGGAGCCCGGCCTGTCGGGCAGCCGGATCCGGCTCGTCGACAAGCCGGGGCAGACCCAGACCCACATCCGGATCGCGCAGTTCGGCATCAAGCACGAGGACCCGCGCTTCTTCGACACGCTGGTGTGGAACTACGTGCTCGGCGGCGGTGCGTTCAGCTCGCGGCTGACGCGGGTCGTCCGCGTCGAGAGCGGCAAGACCTACGGCGCGAGCTCGAGCTTCGATCGCAACCTCGACCGGGGCTCGTTCGTCGCGCAGACCTTCACGCGCAACAGCGAGGCCGTCGCGACGACGAAGCTCCTGCTCCGCGAGATCACGAACATGGCGGCGACGGGGCCGACGCAGGAGGAGGTCGCGAGCGCGGTCGCCAACATCGCCGGCGGCTACGGCCTGCGGTTCCAGGCCGCGGCCGACGTCGGCTCGGCGTTGATCGGCGCGGAGCTCCACGGGTATGGCCGCGAGTACCTGGCGAACTTCCCGGTCGCCATCGGCAAGGTCGACGTCGAGAGCGCGAAGCGCGCGGCCAGCGAGATCCTGGATCCCAAGAACTACGTCGTCGTCATGGTCGGCGACGCCAAAGATCTCGAGCCGCTCCTCCAGAAGGAAGGGTGGCGCTACCAGAAGGTCTCGTTCACCGAGCCGATCACGCCGACGGCCGCCGTGCCCGAAGCTCCGATCGATCCGAAGGTGACGGCGGCGGCGAAGCAGATCATCGACGACGCGCTCGCGGCCAAGGGCGGCAAGGCGAAGCTCGCCGCGCTCAAGGGCTTCAAGATGGTCGCGACCGGCACGACGACGATCCAGGGCCAGACCGTGCCCGTCGAGATCGAGCGCATCTACGTCGTGCCCGACAAGATGCGGATCGACGCGACGCTCGCCGCGCGCGTCAAGGTCATCGTCGCGGTCGACGGCAAGCAGGGCTGGCAGCTCGCGCCCGACCCGAGCGGGACCAAGATCCAGCTGACCGACATCAGCGGCGCGGACATGGCGTCGATCGACTTCGAGCGCTGGCGCGAGCCCGAGCTGATCCTGCTGCGGGCGCTCGAGCCGAGCGCGCGGCTGACGACGGCGCCCGACGAGACGCTCGACGGCAAGGCGTACACCGTGCTGAAGCTGCGATCCCCGTCCAATGGCGTCGCGGTCTCGATCTACCTCGACAAGAAGACGAAGCTGATCGCGCGGATGGCGTACGCCGAGGGCAGTGGCGCCGAGACCGACCAGTTCTCGGACTACAAGGACGTCGGCGGGATCAAGGTCGCGCACAAGCGCGTCAGCGGCGGTGGTGGCCGCACGACGCAGCTCGAGCTCAAGAGCGTCGAGCTCGATCCCAAGGTCGACCCCACGCTGTTCGTGAAGCCGCCGCCGCCGAGCGCGACGCCGGCGACGCCCGCCAAGCCGTAGCGGGCGCGCACCGGCTCACCGGAACAAGCGCCCACCGTGGTCCGGTTCAGGCCTGCATGGACGCGGAGCTCTTCGAGCACTATGTGCAGCGCGGCGCCGAACCGTGGAACGTCTCCGTCGATGCCGCGTGGCTCGACTACGAGCTGCGCGCGTGGACCGCACCGCGCCTGCCGGCGCAGCGCCCGCTCGCCGCATGCAACATCGGCATCGGCGTCGGCCTGTGGGACGACTGGCTCGGTCACGAGCTCGGGGAGGGCGCGCAGCTGACCAGCGTCGATCGCGATCCGACGATCTGCCGCGTGTTCGGGCGGCGCCAGGTGCGCGAACGTCACCCCTTCCCGTCGCAGGTGGTGTGCGGTGACATCCTCGACGGCGTGCTCCCGCGCGCGACGTTCGATGTCATCACGGTCGTCGGCTCGACGATCGACAGCAACGAACCGGGCGCGTTCGAGGAGGCGGCGCGCGCGGCACTCGCGCCCGGCGGCGTGCTGCTGATGGCAAGGGTCGGGACCGGCAGCCCGCCTATCACCGGCGAGCTGCGCCAGCGCGGTGAGCTGTGGATCGCGGTTCGCGCACTCGCAGCACCGGGCGCGTAGGCGCGCGCGCCAGCAGGCGGATCCGGATCACGCGGACGGATCCCGAACCCGCTGACCGAGCGCTGACGCTCGGCGAGAGCGCCGTTAGATCCCGGTGACGTCGGAGCACGCTGATCGCCGGGTGCTATCTCCACAGTCCAACGATTTGGAGAGTGATCACTCATGGCTCGTGCAGCAGGACGCAGTGGACGCAACGGTGGCGGCGGCGGCTCGCAGGTGGGGAACGGAGGCGAGCTCCATCAACAGGCGACCAGCGAGGTCCTCACGACGAACCAGGGAGTCCCGATCAGCGATGATCAGAACTCGCTGAAGAGCGGGGCGCGCGGCCCGTCGCTCCTCGAGGACTTCCACCTCCGCGAGAAGATCACGCACTTCGATCACGAGCGGATCCCCGAGCGGATCGTGCACGCCCGCGGCTCGGCGGCGCACGGCTACTTCCAGCCGTATCGCTCGCTCGCGAAGTACACGCGCGCGAAGTTCCTGCAGGATCCGAACGTCCGCACGCCGGTGTTCACGCGGTTCTCGACGGTCGCCGGCGGTGCCGGCTCGATCGATCTGCCGCGCGATGTCCGCGGCTTCGCCGTGAAGTTCTACACGGAGGAGGGCAACTTCGATCTCGTCGGCAACAACATCCCGGTGTTCTTCATCCAGGACTCGCTGAAGTTCCCCGACCTCGTGCACGCCGTGAAGATGGAGCCCGATCGCGGGTTCCCGCAGGCGGCGACGGCGCACGACACGTTCTGGGACTTCGTGTCGCTGATGCCCGAGTCGATGCACATGCTGATGTGGGCCATGTCGGATCGCACGCTGCCGCGGTCGCTGCGCATGATCGAAGGGTTCGGCGTCCACACGTTCCGGCTCGTCGATGCGAAGGGCGTCGCGACGTTCGTGAAGTGGCACTGGCGCCCCATGCTGCAGGCCCAGTCCGTGCTGTGGGACGAGGCGTGCAAGATCAACGGCGCCGATACCGACTTCCACCGCCGCGATCTGTTCACCGCGATCCAGGCCGGCGCGTTCCCGGAGTGGGAGCTGTCGATCCAGGTGATCCCGGAGGATCGCATCGAGGATTTCGAGTTCGACATCCTCGATTCCACGAAGGTGATCCCCGAGGAGCTGTTCCCGCTCGAGCCGGTCGGCAAGATGGTGCTCGACCGCTGGCCGGATAACTTCTTCGCGGAGACCGAGCAGGCGGCGTTCCATCCCGGCCACGTCGTGCCGGGCATCGACTTCACCGACGATCCGCTGCTGCAGGGCCGGCTGTTCTCGTACACGGACACCCAGCTGCTCCGGCTCGGTGGCCCGAACTTCCACGAGATCCCGATCAACGCGCCGAAGTGCCCGATGCGCAACTGGCAACGCGACGGCGTCAAGCGCCACGAGGTCAACACCGGCCGCGTCAACTACGAGCCGAACAGCCTCGCCCCCGAGGGCCCGCGCGAGAGCGCCGCGGGCTTCGTGACGCATCCGCAGATCTCGGCGGCGACGCCCGCCGGCAAGGTCCGTGTGCGCCCGGAGACGTTCGCCGATCACTACAGCCAGGCGCGGATGTTCTTCCGCTCGATGACACCGACCGAGCAGCGCCACATCGTGAACGCGTTCACGTTCGAGCTCAGCAAGGTCGAGACGCTGGCGATCCGCACGCGGATGCTCGGCCACCTCGACGTGATCGAACCCGATCTCGGCGCGCGCGTCGCCGATGCGATGGGCATGACGGGCCAGGCCGACACGATCACGCCGGCGCGGACGCCGATCGAGCTCGAGCCGTCGCCGACGCTCAGCATCCTCGGGAAGTTCCAGCCCACGCTGAAGGGCCGCAAGGTCGGCGCCCTGATCGGCGACGGCTTCGATCGGGGGCTCCTCGAGAAGCTCCGCGCGGCGGTGGTCAAGGCCGGCGCGATGTTCGAGATCGTCGCTCCCAAGATCGGCGGCGCGCTGGCCGGCGATGGCACGCAGGTGCCCGCCGACCACATGATCTCGGGCGGGCCCTCGGTGATCTTCGACGTCGTCGTCGTCGCCCCGGGTGCGGCGGCGATGCCGACGCTGCTCGGCGAGGCCGCGGCGATCGACTGGGTCAGCGATGCGTTCACGCACTGCAAGGTGATGGGCGTCGTCGGCGCGGCCCAGCCGCTGCTCGACGAGGCCGGCGTGAAGCCGGATGCGGGCGTGATCGAGGTGACCGCGAAGTCGATCGACGCCTTCCTCGACGCGGCGTCGCGCGGGCGCGTGTGGTCGCGCGAGGTCAAGGTCCGCGGCCCCGACAAGCAGGCCGCGAAGCAGGGCGTGGCCCCGGCGCCGGGCAAGGCGGCACCACCGCCGGCGGTCGCGAAG